>NZ_JAMYOG010000022.1:0-80036 GCF_040319725.1 Mesorhizobium sp. M0894
TGCCGCCCACAAGCTTGGTGCCTAGAAAAGCCTCCGCCAAGCTCAACTGGCCCGTCTGCTTCACTGCCATCGCGATTCCCTCAGACCGTCCACCTCAGAGAATCACAATCAGCGAATTACGCAACAGGCCCACACGGGGAGAAGGCGAGAGCCGCACTAACCCCTCAACCTGCAGCACCTGCGACATTTGCACAGCGAATCGTTTCACGTGAAACAATGCCCTCCACTGACCGCCCAGCGTTTCACGTGAATCACTGGGGCGTATTCTTCCCAATGTTTCACGTGAGTCACTTGCCGATACAGAATTGCGAAAAGATCACGTCGAGCATATCCTCGACATCGACCGCGCCGACGATCCGTCCGAGCCGATCCGCCGCCAGGCGCAGTTCCTCGGCGCGCAATTCCTGTCCGCGGTCACTACTTGCCGCTGCCGCAAGCAGGAAGCGTTTTGTCTCATTGAGCAGCTCGACGTGCCGCAGCCGCGACGGCAGGATATCGCCGGCCTGGCCGATCTGCGCTGCGGCGTGCCGCCCGATCTCGTCCAGCAATTCGGCCACTCCCGTGCCGTCCTGCGTCGAGATAGCGATATCGCAGTGCGCCGCGGGCGAGGGTGATTTGCCCCTCAGAAGATCAACCTTCGTTCCGACCCTCAGCGCCGGAATGGCGCCCGGCAGCACACCGATCGCCATTGGCTCAGCCATATCCTCAAGCAGCAACAGCAGGTCCGCACTGTGCGCCTTGGCCCTGGCCTTCTCGATGCCGATCGCCTCGATCTTGCCGGGCGCCTCGCGCAGACCGGCGGTGTCGGTTACCCGGACCCGCACCCCTTCGAGGTCCAGCACCACCTCGAGCAGGTCGCGGGTCGTGCCCGGCTCATCGGTGACGATCGCCGCCTCGCGCCGCGCCAGAGCGTTGAACAGGCTGGATTTGCCGGCATTCGGCGCACCGAGGATGACGACTTCGAACCCGTCGCGAATGATTTCGGCAGCGCGGAAGCCGGCGACATGGCGCTCGATCTCGGCGATCATGGCCCGCACGTCGGACCAGACTGTGTCGGCGACCGAACCCGGCACGTCGTCCTCGTCGGCAAAATCGATCTCGGCCTCGATCATCGCGCGGGCGTGGATCAGCCGTCGGCGCCAGCCCAGATAGAGTTCGCTCTGCACGCCTTCGGCATTGTGCACGGCAAAGCGCCGCTGCGCCTCGGTGTCGGCATTGATGAGATCGGCCAGCGCCTCGGTTTCGACCAGATCGAGCTTGCCGTTGACAAAGGCGCGGCGGGTGAATTCACCCGGCTCGGCATGCCTGACGCCGTCGAAGGAGGTGATCGTTTCCAGCATCTTCGCCACGACGGCGCGTCCGCCATGCACATGGAACTCGGCAACGTCCTCGCCGGTAAAACTGTCGGGACCGGCAAAGAAGACGACCGGGCCGCTGTCCAGCACCGATCCGTCCGGCGCCCGTAACTTGCGATAGCTAGCAACGCGGTTCGGCACGGCCGATCCGGCAATCGTTTCGACTACGAATCGACTCTGCGGCCCCGAAATTCGGATCACCGCAATGCCGGCCGGCAGGCGCCCGCTCGACAGTGCCACGATGGAGTCTTTTGAAATCATTTGCCCGCTCTGCCGAAGCGCCCTAGCTATGCCTGTTCAATCCACCATCGAGTTGCGCCGTGACATTGCCTGCACAAAACCTGCTTGCCGAAGAGGCCAGTCCCTATCTGCAGCAGCACAGCGGCAATCCGGTGCACTGGCGGCCATGGTCGCCTGCCGCTCTGGCCGAAGCACAGGCGCTGCAGCGTCCGATCCTGCTGTCAGTCGGCTACGCTGCCTGCCACTGGTGCCACGTCATGGCGCATGAGAGCTTCGAGAACGACGGCGTCGCCGCCGTCATGAACCGTCTCTTCGTCAATATCAAGGTCGACCGCGAGGAGCGCCCCGACATCGACCAGATCTACATGGCGGCGCTGTCCTCGATGGGCGAGCAGGGCGGATGGCCGCTGACCATGTTCCTGACGCCGGACGGCAAGCCGTTCTGGGGCGGCACATACTTCCCTCGCGAAGCCCGCTACGGGCGCCCGGGCTTCGTCCAGGTGCTGGAGGCGGTCGACAAGGCTTGGCGGGAGAAGAAAGAAAGCGTTAACCAAAGCGCCGACGGTTTGACTACGCATGTCGAGGCGCGGCTGGCGGGCAGCCATGCCAAGGCCGTACTCGACAGCGACACGCTAGCGAAGCTCGCCAACGGCATTGACGGCATGATCGACCGCGAGCTGGGCGGCCTGCGCGGCGCACCCAAATTCCCCAACGCGCCGTTCATGCAGAGCCTCTGGCTGTCCTGGCTGCGCGACAGCACCGCAGCCCATCGTGACGCCGTTCTCCTCAGCCTCGAAAAGATGCTGGCCGGCGGCATCTACGACCATGTCGGCGGTGGCCTCAGTCGCTACTCGACCGACGCCGAATGGCTGGTGCCGCATTTCGAAAAGATGCTCTACGACAATGCCCAACTCGTCCGGCTGTGCAATTGGGCCTATGCGTCAACTGGCAAGGAATTGTTCCGGTTGCGAATCGAAGAGACGATTGCCTGGCTGTTGCGCGAAATGCGGGTCGAGGGCGGTGCCTTCGCTGCCAGTCTCGATGCCGACAGCGAAGGGGAAGAAGGGCTGTTCTATACCTGGAGCAAGGATGAGGTCGAGCTTGCCCTTGATGACGAATCAGCATTGTTTTTCAACTACTTCACACTTGCCGACCCGCACGGCTGGGAGGGCAAGCCGATCATCCGCCAGACAGAAGCCCAGCAGACGCAAAGTGTGATCGACCGCCAACAGCTCGTCCCGCTGAAAGAAAAATTGCTCGCGGCGAGGGCACAGCGCATCCGGCCAGGGCGTGACGGCAAGGCACTGACCGACTGGAATGGTCTGATGATCGCAGCGCTTGCAGAGGCCGGGCGATCGCTTGGCCGATCCGACTGGATCGTAGCGGCGGCAGCAGCCTTTGCCGCCATTGCGGCTGCCGGGCGCGATAACCGTCTGTCGCATTCCATGCTCGGCGCAAAGAGGCTGTTCCCGGCTCTTTCGAGCGACTATGCCGCCATGACCAATGCGGCGGTCTCGCTGTTCGAGGCGACCGGCAATCCCGACTATATCGATCGCGCCGGGAACTTCATTGAGCAACTCGATCTCTGGCACCGGTACAGCGACAAGACCGGCTACTATCTGACCGCATCGAACAGCACGGATGTGCCGATCCGCATCCGCGGCGATGTCGACGAGGCCATTCCTTCCGCCACTGGGCAGATCATCGAAGCCATGGTCCGATTGTCGTCGCTGACCGGCGATCTCGAACTCTGGGAAAAAGCCTGGACAGTCGCCGAGCATGCGGCCGGGCGGGCGGAGCACCAGCCCTATGGCCAGGCAGGAATCGTCAATGCCTGTGCCCTGGCGCTCGAACCGCTGAAACTGGTGATCGTGGATAAACCCGAGAATCCAAGGCTTGTTCCGGTTGCGAATCGAAATCCGGACCCACGTCGGGTGGACATCGTCGTGCCTGTTGGCTCGGCGACAAATCTGCCGGCCTTGCCGGGCGGCGTCCTGCCGCCAACGGCCGAGCCCGGCGCCTGGCTGTGCACGGGGCAGGTCTGCCTGCCGGTGGTAACGGAAGCTGAAGAGCTGGAAGGGTTATTGCGCCGAAGATAGGATTCGTAATCCTATGGCGAAGCAAGGAGTGAAGCGACGCAGCGCAGACCATAGGATCCATGCCGTGACTTTCGCGCGCTGCAACGGCGCAAATTCTGCTCCGCTGCTTTCTCCGGTAGAGCTCACGGCATGGATCCTCGGGCCAAGCCCGAGGATGACGAAGGCAACGGCCAGCCCCCAACCCTACGTATTCATCGAATCGAAGAAGTCCGCATTCGTCTTGGTCTGCTTGAGCTTGTCGATCAGGAACTCGATGGCATCGGTAGTTCCCATCGGCGCCAGGATGCGGCGCAGCACGAAGATCTTCTGCAGATCCTGCTTGGAAACCAGCAGGTCTTCCTTGCGGGTGCCGGACTTCAATATGTCCATGGCCGGATAGATGCGCTTGTCGGCCACCTTGCGGTCGAGCTGGATTTCGCAGTTGCCGGTGCCCTTGAACTCTTCGAAGATGACTTCGTCCATGCGGCTGCCGGTGTCGATCAGCGCGGTGGCGATGATGGTCAGCGAGCCGCCTTCCTCGATGTTGCGGGCGGCGCCGAAGAAGCGCTTCGGCCGCTGCAGCGCGTTCGCGTCGACACCGCCGGTCAGCACCTTGCCGGATGACGGCACGACGGTGTTGTAGGCGCGGCCGAGACGCGTGATCGAATCCAGCAGGATCACCACGTCGCGACCGTGCTCGACCAGGCGCTTGGCCTTTTCGATCACCATCTCGGCAACCTGGACATGGCGTACCGCCGGCTCGTCGAAGGTCGACGAGATCACCTCGCCCTTCACCGAGCGCTGCATGTCGGTAACCTCCTCCGGCCGCTCGTCGATCAGAAGCACGATCAGATAGCATTCCGGATGGTTGGCGGTGATCGAGTGGGCGATGTTCTGCATGAGAACCGTCTTGCCGGTGCGCGGCTGCGCATTGATCAACGCACGCTGCCCCTTGCCGATCGGCGCGACCAGGTCGATCACGCGCGGCGAGATGTCCTTGGTGGTCGGATTGTCGATCTCCATCTTCAGCCGCTTGGTCGGATAGAGCGGCGTGAGGTTGTCAAAGTGGATCTTGTGGCGGATTTTTTCCGGATCGTCGAAATTGATTGTGTTGACCTTGAGCAGCGCGAAATAGCGCTCGCCCTCTTTCGGGCTGCGGATAGGGCCTTCAACCGTATCGCCGGTCTTCAGCGAAAACCGCCGGATCTGCGAGGGTGAAATATAGATGTCGTCGGGACCTGGCAGATAATTTGCGTTGGCCGAGCGCAGAAAGCCAAAGCCGTCCTGCAGCACTTCGACGACGCCGTCGCCGATGATCTCGATATCCTGTGCCGCCAGCTTCTTCAGGATCGCGAACATCAGCTCCTGCTTGCGCATGACGCTGGCGTTCTCGACCTCGAGCGATTCCGCATAGGCGATCAACTCTGGTGGTTTCTTGTTCTTGAACTCGGTGAGTTTCATTTCTTGCATGGACGGACTCTGAATGAGCTTTGGGAAAAATATCGGCGGGATGCGACAAATGCCGGGCGCGGCCGAAAGCGATGACGGGCGGCGCATGACGGGAAGGAAGACCCGTCTTTTATCGTCGGTCGGGTGAAAGAGCAAGCCGCCTTTTGCGGGCACCGAATACGTCAGAATGGTTTCACGATAACCAGGACGACGATGACGACCATCAGCAAGGTGGGGATCTCATTGACGATCCGCCAGTGCCTTGCCGGTTTTTCATTGCGGTCTTCGGCAAATTTCCGGACGGCGCCGGCGAAATAGCCATGCACGGCCGACAGACCCACCACCGCAGCGATCTTGGCATGCAGCCAGCCGCCTTGAAAACCAAAGCCTTTCCAGGCGAGCCACAGGCCGAACGCCCAGGTAATCACCATCGCCGGATTGATGATGCCGCGCAGCAGGCGGCGCTCCATTACCTTGAAGGTCTCCGACTGGACGGAGCCTTTTTCGGCATCGGCATGATAGACCAGCAAGCGCGGCAGATAGAGCATGCCCGCCATCCAGGAGATGACGGCAATCACATGGATCGCCTTTGCCCAGGGATAGAAATCATCGGGCCCGAAGAGAAACAGCAGCCCGGCCAGCACGAGGAAAATGGCGATCGCGATTGCCGCGCGGCGCGTCGCCCCGCTACCGCTGTTCGTGCTGTTCGCATTGTCTGCGCCCATCATCGTCACGACGCGCTCCGCACCAGTTTGACCATCTGCTCGACATGCGCGAGCGGCGTCTCCGGCGTGATGCCGTGGCCGAGGTTGAAGATCAGCGGCCGGTCCCCTAACACCTTCAGGATCGCCCCCACGCCGTCGGCAAGCGCCTTGCCGCCGGCCACCAGCCGCAGCGGATCGAGATTGCCTTGCACGGCGCCGTCACGCTGCAATTCCTTCGCAGTCGACAATGGCACGGTCCAGTCGAGGCCCAGCCCGGTCACGCCGGTCGTCTGGCGATAGCTCCAGTAGTGATCTCCGGCGCCTTTGGGAAAGCCGATGATCGGAACGTCGGGATGGACAGCCTTCACCTGCCGGACAATCTCGGCCACCGGCCGGACGCAGAACAACTCGAAAGACGCTTCGTCGAGCACGCCGGACCACGAATCAAAGATCTGCACCACGTCGGCGCCGGCTTCGATCTGCCGGATCAGATAGGCAGCCGAATGATCGGCGAGCACTTTCAGGAGCCGAAGAAAGGCCGCCGGCTCGCGATAGGCGAACAGCCTGGCCGGCGCCTGGTCGGGCGTACCGTGGCCGGCAATCATGTAGGTCGCCACCGTCCAGGGCGCACCGCAGAAGCCGATCAGCGTCGTTTCATCAGGCAGTCTGGCGCGCAATCGCCGCACCGTCTCGTAGACCGGCTCGAGATTCACGTGAAACGTTTCGCCGTCGAGAGCCTCGATCTCCGCAGCCGAGATCGGCGTCAACAGCGGGCCGCGTCCTTCCTCGAAGCGCACGTCGCGGCCGAGCGCATGCGGCACGACAAGGATATCGGAAAACAGGATCGATGCGTCGAAGCCGAAGCGTTCGATCGGCTGCAGCGTCACTTCGACGGCGAGATCCGGGTCGTAGCAAAGATCGAGGAACGATCCGGCCCGTCTCCTCGTCTCCCGGTATTCCGGCAGATAGCGGCCGGCTTGGCGCATAATCCAGAGCGGCGGCGGAAACGCTGCCTTGCCTCTCAACACGTCCAGCACGATCCGGTCTTGAGGCATTGAGCGCTCGCCTTTCCAGGCTTCCCTATAATTAAATATTCTATTTTTAGGAATCTTATGATTCTAAGAGTCTGTTGGTTGTGGTGGTTGTCTCCTGTCCCGCTTTGCCCTGGAAAAGACCAGCCAGCATATTGTCGCGCGCTTCTCCAACGGGATTGCAGGACTTTGTGGAAAGCCGGGAATTTCCGACTGGAGTCAATGCGTTGCCGCCAGGCCAAGGAACTTGCCCCTGTGGATGAAGCGAAGGCAAAAAGCTCCGTCCCCGGACTTGTCCCCAACCGCCCGAAGAAGCCGACAGCACATCGAATTGTGGACAAACCGGCATCTGATACAGTCGCTTGGCGGTGGCCGAGTTTTCCGCCCGGCTTATCCACATCGGCCCACAGCCTGGAATGTATCCTGTGAACAAACCGCAGAGCTTCTTTCACCTTCACCTGATTTCCGACGCCACCGGCGAAACGCTGCTGGCCGCCGGCCGCGCCGCTTCCGCGCAATACAAGGATGCGCGCGCCATCGAACACATCTACCCGCTCATCCGCACCGAAAAACAGGTGACGAAAGTGTTCGAGGACATCGAGGAGGAGCCGGGCATCATCCTCTACACCGTCGTCGACCAGAAGCTTGCCCGTGGCATCGATGAACGCTGCGCGGCGATGGGCCTGCCTTGCGTCTCGGTACTGGAGCCGGTGCTGACGGTGTTCCAGTCCTATCTCGGCACGCCGGCCGGCCGCCGCGTCGGCGCCCAGCATGTGCTGGACGCCGAATATTTTCGCCGCATCGACGCGCTCAATTTCACCATGGAGCATGATGACGGCCAGCTGCCGGCCAATATGGACGATGCCGACATCGTGCTTGTCGGCATCTCACGCACCTCGAAGACGCCGACCAGCATCTATCTCGCCAATCGCGGCATCAAGACCGCCAACATCCCGATCGTGCTCGGCGTGCCGGTGCCGGAAAGCCTGGTCTACGCCAGGAGGCCACTGATCGTCGGCCTGATCGCCACTGCCGAGCGCATCTCCCAGGTCCGGCAGAACCGCGTTCTCGGCAACAGCGCCTACGAGCCGACCGATTACGTCGACCGCGCCGCGATCGCCGAAGAGCTCGCCTACGCCCGCCAGATCTGCACACGGCATGGCTGGCCGATGATCGATGTCAGCCGCCGTTCGATCGAGGAGACGGCGGCGGCTATCGTTGCCCTGCGCGGCAAGACGCGCTAGGGCGTGTGATATTCAGGTGATGCCGGCCTACAAACGGCGGCTTCCTGCGCTTCCGGTGCTCACGTACGAAAAGTACGCTCCGCTCCGGTTCTCGGAAACCACTATTTTCGGCTCGGCCTGACCTGAATCTCGACACACCCTAGTGAGCGCCAGGAACGGGGGCGAAAAAAATGGCCGAAAAAATCATCCTGGCCTCGGGCAGCCCGTTCCGCAAGGCGCTGCTTGTCAATGCCGGAGTTGTGGTCGAAGCGGTTCCGGCTTCTGTCGACGAACGTGCGCTGGAGGCGCCGCTGCAAAATAGTGGCGTGTCGCCGGAGGACGTCGCCCTGGTGCTTGCCGAGGCCAAGGCCACCGAAGTCAGTGAGCGCAAGCCCGGCGCCCTGGTGCTTGGCTGCGACCAGACGCTGTCCCTCGGCGACGAGCTGTTCCACAAGCCGGCCGACATGGAAGGCGCACGCCGTCATCTGCTGGCGTTGTCGGGCAAGACGCATCATCTCAACAGCGCCGTCGTGCTGGCCCGTGACGGCCAGGTTCTGTGGCGGCATGTCGGCATCGCCAGCCTGACCATGCGCAAGCTCGATCCGGCCTTCATCGGCCGCCATCTGGCGCGCGTCGGCGCCAAGGCGTTGTCCAGCGTTGGTGCCTACCAGATCGAAGGCGAGGGCATCCAGCTGTTCGAAAAGATCGAGGGCGACTACTTCACCATTGTTGGCCTGCCGCTTTTGCCGGTGCTGGCCAAGCTGCGTGAGCTCGGGGCGATCGATGGCTGAGGCCTCGAAAAAAGCCTTCGTCACCGGCCACCCGATCGGCCATTCCAGGTCACCGAAGATCCACGGCTACTGGCTGGCGAAATACGGCATCGACGGCGTCTACGAGGCCATTGACGTTGCGCCAGAAGCGTTTGCCGAATTCCTGCAAACGCTGCAGGCACAAGGCTATAGCGGCGGCAACGTCACCATCCCGCACAAGGAGGCCGCCTTCGCATTGGCGGCGCGCCGCGACGACGCGGCCGAACAAATCGGTGCGGTCAACACACTGTGGTTTGAGGATGGCGAATTGTGGGGCGGCAATACCGATGCCCATGGCTTTGCCGCCAATCTGGACGAGTATGCACCGGGTTGGGCGGCCGACGGCCCGGCCGTTGTGCTCGGTGCCGGCGGTGCCGCTCGCGCGGTCATCCATGCGCTGAAGCAACGCGGCGTCAACGATATCCGCATCGTAAACCGGACGCTTGCGAGGGCGCAGGAGCTGCGCGACCGCTTCGGTGCCGGCGTCTCCGCCCATGGCATGGCGGCGACCGGCGAGTTGCTCGAAGATGCCGGCCTGCTGGTCAACACGTCAGCGCTCGGCATGCATGGCAATGAAGGCCTGTCCGCCGATCCGGGCAGACTGCCCGACCGCGCCATCGTCACCGACATCGTTTATGTTCCGCTGGAAACGCCGTTGCTCGCCGCAGCCAGCGCGCGCGGCCTCAAGACCGTCGATGGGCTCGGCATGCTGCTGCACCAAGCGGTGCCCGGCTTCGAGCGCTGGTTCGGCACCAGGCCGCAGGTCACCGCCGAACTGCGGCAAATGATCATTGCCGATATCGGCGCGAAGCCATGATCGTGCTCGGCCTCACCGGATCGATCGGCATGGGCAAGTCGACCACGGCAAAGATGTTTGCCGAGGCCGGCGTGCCGGTCCATGATTCCGACGAGGCCGTGCATCGCCTCTATGCCGGCAAGGCCGCCCCCATGGTCGAGGCGGTCTTTCCCGGGACCACCCGATCCGGTGCGGTCGATCGCACAAAGTTGGCCGAACGGGTGCTCGGCGATGCCGCCGCGCTGAAACGGCTGGAAGCGATCATCCATCCGCTGGTCCGTGCCGACGCCGATGCCTTTCTGGCGCAAAATCGTGCCGCCGGCGCGCCACTTGCCGTGCTCGATATACCGCTGCTGTTCGAGACCGGCGGCCGCGATCGCGTCGACAAGGTTGTGGTCGTCACCGCGTCGGCCGAGATCCAGCGCGCCCGCGTGCTGGCGCGCCCGGGCATGAGCGAGGAAAAGTTTGCGTCGATCCTGGCCAGGCAGGTTCCCGACGCCGAAAAGCGCCGGCGCGCCGACTTCGTCGTCGACACCGGCCAGGGCTTTGACGCCGCCCGCGCGGCTGTCAATGCGATCGTCGCCGAACTAGTCGGGGATAAAGCAGCCAGTCCGGGTTAAGAGGCTTGCAGCCCACATTACTTGTTGCCATTTTGTTCCGGGTGTGATTCGGCTAGAATGACGCGGAACCAATGGACTGATTCGATGCGTGAGATCATCTTCGATACGGAAACCACCGGCCTCGACACGCGCGAGGACCGCGTCATCGAGCTTGGCGGCATCGAGCTGGTCAACCGCTTTCCGACCGGCCGCACCTTCCACAAATACATCAACCCACAAGGCCGCCCGATTCATCACGAGGCGCAGGCCGTGCACGGCATCAGCGCCGCCGATCTTCAGGGCAAGCCGACTTTCATGGAGATCGCCGAGGAGTTCCTGGCCTTCATCGACGGCGCCAAGCTGGTCGCCCATAATGCCGGCTTCGACATCGGCTTCCTCAACCTCGAATTCGGCCGGCTTGGTCATCCGGCCATCGATCCGGGACGGATCGTAGACACGCTGGCGCTGGCGCGCCGCAAGCATCCAATGGGTCCCAATTCGCTCGACGCGCTCTGCCGCCGCTATGGCATCGACAATGGCCGTCGCACCAAGCATGGCGCGTTGCTCGATTCTGAATTGCTGGCCGAGGTCTATATCGAGCTTATCGGCGGCAAGCAGGCCAGCCTCATCCTCGACAGCATCATGACGCCGGCGGGCGGACGACAGAATGTCGACGATATCGACATTTCGATCGGCGTCAGGCCCATCGCCTTGCCCTCGCGCCTGACCGATGCCGAGCGCGCAGCACACGCGGGCATGGTTGGCAGCCTCGGCGAAAAGGCGCTTTGGCTGCGCATCGGCCGGGAAGCGAGTTCCGCGGCATAGTGATTTTGAGCGGAGTGATCCGTCGCCCCCTCTGTCCTGCCCTTTTAGCCACCACTTGGCATCTCCCCCTCAGTGGGAAAGATTGGCAGTCCCAGCGCCTCGCTCATTCCTGCGACGATGAAGGATTGGCGAAGGCTGACGTGAAGTTCCGATCTCCCCACTTAAGGGGGAGATGGCCGGAAGGCCAGAGGGGGCACTGTCCCGCCAGCGGCTCATAAAAAAACCCGGCGCAAGGCCGGGTTTCTCAAACGCTATCGAGACACAAACGCCTTCAGCTCACCTTGACCTTGGCGGCGGCCTGGTCCTCGGCCAGCTTCTGCTGGAACATCTGCGCGAAATCGATCGGGTCGAGCATCAGCGGCGGGAAGCCGCCATTGCGCGTTGCCTCGGCAATGATCTGCCTGGCGAACGGGAACAGCAGCCGCGGGCATTCGATGAACAGTATCGGCAGCATGTGCTCCTGCGGGAAGCCGCTGATGGAGAAGACGCCGCCATAGACCAGTTCGACATTGAACAGCACTTCCTGGTCGAACGATGCCTTGGCATTCAGCGTCAAATTGACGTCGAACTGCTTGTCCGAAAGCGGGTTGGCGTTGACGTTGACGTTGATGGCGATGCCGGGGGCCTTGTCGCGGCCGCGCAGCGAGTTTGGCGCGCCGGGGCTTTCGAAGGACAGGTCCTTCACATATTGCGCAAGCACGTTGAGCGAAGGCTGCTCCGCATTTCCATTACCGTTGGCTGCGCCGGTCGGGGCGTCGTCGTTGCTGGCCATAAGCTGTGATCCTTTTGCCTGGGCAGCGTTGCTGACCGGATTGAAATTCGGGCGTTCGCTATCATGGCCGGCACGACAAGACAAGTTTGCAAAAGACGCCGGTTGCCTTGCGGCTACTCGTCCTTGAGGCGGCGCCAGGGAGAGTCAGGCCCGCGCGCATGGTCGTCGGCGCGCGAATAGTCGCCGTCGTCGAGATCGATGGTCTTGCCGCGTTGCCTTGCCCGCAAACCAACGCCGAAATCGGTGGCCAGCACGATGCGGCCTTTCAGCATCCGCCAGGCAAGATCGCGCACCGGTGGCAGGAACAGTAGAATGCCGAAAATATCCGAGATGAAGCCGGGGATGATCAAAAGGATCGCGGCCAGAACGATCATGGCGCCGTGCGCAAGCTGGCGGCTCGGATCGTGGCCGGCATCCATTTCGGCACGGACCCTGGCCATGACGCCAAAACCCTGGTGTCGAAGGAGCAAGGCGCCGGCGACGCTCGAGGCCAGCACCAGCCCGACCGTCGCCAGCGCGCCGATCTGGCGGCCGACAATGACGAAACCGGCTATCTCCAGCAGCGGAAGCGCAAGAACAAACAGGGGAAGCAGCGAGATACGCAAATCTTGACCGATCGTTTCGATGTTTTGCCGGCCGGCGAGCAATCGCCGCTGGCACCAGAGCTGTTAGATAGGTATGGCTGCCTTTGATTTGAATGATTGCGCCATGCGTTCTATATGCTTTGGATACTGAACGCTATGTGATCGCGGCCCTTGCTTGGCCGCTGGTCCGGCCAAAGCAGGGATTGATTGGCGCAAGATATGGGCTTCTTCGACTTCGGCACAATTTTCTTTCTGATTGCGGCGGTGGTGATCTTCTTCCAGCTGCGCAACGTGCTTGGCCGACGCACGGGCAACGAACGCCCGCCCTTCGATCCATATACGGCAGGGCGCAAGAACGACAAGGATGCCGCCCAGAAACCCGAGAACGTGGTTTCGCTGCCGCGCAAGCGGCTGGCGGGAGAGCCGGCGGCCGATGCCTATACGGCGATCGACGCCTTTGCCAAGCCCGACACAGATCTCAACCGGGGCCTGCGGGCGATCAAGGACAATGATCCGACCTTCGACCCGAAGACCTTCGTCGACGGCGCCAAGATGGCCTATGAGATGATCGTCATGGCCTACGCCGATGGCGACCGCAAAACCTTGAAGAACCTTTTGTCGCGCGAGGTCTATGACGGCTTTGTCGCGGCCATCGGCGACCGCGAGGCAAAAGCCGAAAAAATCCAGTCCTCCTTCGTCGGCATCGACAAGGCCGACATCGTTTCGGCCGAGATGAAGGGCAGCGAGGCGCACATCACGCTGCGCATTGTCAGCGAACTGATTTCAGCGACCCGCGACAAGGCCGGCGCCGTCATTGACGGCGATCCCGAGACCGTCGCCGAGGTCAAGGACGTCTGGACCTTCGCTCGTGACGCGCGCTCGCGCGATCCGAACTGGAAGCTCGTCGCCACCGAAGAAGAAGACTGAACTGGACGGCGGCGGGGGCTGTCGTGTCGCTTTCTCGAGTCTTCAGCGAAAAGTCCTTTGGCGAATTGCCGGGCTGGGACGAGGACGACCAACTCCCTGCCTTTGACGCCTTTCGCCGCTCGGCCTTTCATGTCCTGACGAAACCCTACCGCTCCGGCGCGCTCGGCGTCGATTTCGGCGCCTTTGCCGAAGCCTATGCCGCAGCGCGCACCGTTTCGCCGGCGAATCGGTTGGAGGCCCGAAGCTTCTTCGAGCGCTACTTTGTGCCGGCCCATATAGGGGCGGAAAACGGCGGCCCAGGCCTCGTCACCGGCTTCTACGAGCCGGAGGTCGACGCCTCGCCGGTGCGCACGCGACGATTTTCAGTGCCGTTGCTAACCCGCCCGGCCGACCTTGTCGACATCGACGATGGCAATCGTCCTTCCGGCATGGATCCTTATCTTGCCTTCGCTCGTGCGGCGCCGAACGACCCGGTCGAATATTTCGACCGCGGCGAGATCGAACGCGGCGCGCTCGCTGGACAAGGCCTGGAAATCGCCTGGCTCGCCGACAAGGTCGATGCCTTCTTCATCCACGTGCAGGGCGCGGCGCGGCTCAACATGACCGACGGGGAGCTTTGCCGCGTCACCTATGCCGCCAAATCCGGCCAGCGCTTTACCGGACCGGGCAAGATCCTGAGCGACGAAGGCGAGATCCCGCTGGAAAAAGTGACGATGCAGTCGATCCGTGCCTGGCTCAAGGCGCGTCCGGAGCGCGTCGACGAGATCCTTTGGCGCAACCGCTCCTACATCTTCTTCCGCGAGATGGGCGTCGACGACCCGGAGCTCGGCCCGGTCGCTGCCGCCAAGGTGCCGCTGACACCCTGCCGCTCGATCGCCGTCGACCGGCTGCTGCACACGTTCGGCACGCCCTTCCATATCGATGCGCCGTCGCTGACCGCCTTCGACGAAAAACCGTTCCGGCGGCTGATGATCGCACAGGACACCGGCTCAGCGATCATCGGGCCGGCCCGCGGCGATCTGTTCGCTGGGTCGGGCGATGCGGCCGGCGAGATCGCCGGCGTTATCCGCAACGCCGCCGATTTTTATGCGCTGATCCCCCGGCCGCTGGTTTCAGGAGCAGACCGATGACCCGGCGCATCGACAGGCTGAGCGAGGACGACCGGGTCCTGTGGAACCTGGTGGCGCGCACGGCAAAGCCGCTGAAGGGCAAGATCGCCGTCGATATTCCCAAGCTTGGGCCGGAGATCGACGAAACCAGGCAGGTGCCGCCGCCGGCACAGGTCGCGGGCAATGCTGCCGCGGTCGCGAAACCGAAGGCGCAGCATGTTTCCCACGCACTCGACGAACCGACGCTGGACAAGCTGTCGAAGGGCCGGCTGCCGATCGAGGGCCGCGTCGACCTGCATGGCCTGACCCAGGACGAAGCCTATTCGCTGCTGTTTTCCTTCCTGCACCGGGCGCATGCCGGCGGCATCCGCTATGTCCTGGTAATCACCGGCAAGGGCTCTTCGTCGGGCGGCGACGGCGTCTTGCGACGCGCCGTGCCGTCATGGCTGTCGACGCCCGCCTTCCGGCCCCTTGTCTCCAGCCACGACCATGCCGCCCGCAATCATGGCGGCTCGGGCGCGCTTTACGTCCGTCTGCGGCGGGCGCGCTCTTGAGGATGCGCCCATGAGGATGCGCCAATGAGGATGTGCTCGTGACCCCGTTCGGCGAAAAGCTTCGCGTGCTGCGAAACGAGCGCGGCGTCACCCAGAAGGACATGGCCAAGGCGATCGGCGTCAGCGCAGCCTATCTCTCGGCGCTCGAACACGGCCGCCGCGGTGCGCCGAGCTGGACGCTGATCCAGAAGATCATCGGCTATTTCAACATCATTTGGGACGACGCCGAGGAACTGGCGCGGTTGGCCGAAACCTCGCATCCGCGCGTCAGGCTCGACACGTCCGGCCTTAGCCCGGCGGCGACCGAGCTTGCCAATCTCCTGGCCGACAACATCGAAAAGCTCGACGAAGCCGAGCTTCGCCGCATCATTGCGTCGCTCCGCGCCGCGCTGAACCGGCCGAAATGAGTTGCTTTGTTACTGGACCGAGCCGACCAGAACCTGCTGGCCGCCGCGGATCGAGACCCAACGGCCGGTATTGTCGATCGCCTGCCGCTTGAGGAAACGATAGCCGGTCTGGTCCCAGGAACGGACCTGGTCGGTCAGATTGTCGAGGATGTAGTCGCCCTTGTCGGTGCGCACCGTCAGCACGGCGTGGCCTTCGCCATCCGGCTTGCGCACGACGGTCATCAGCAGATCGGCAAACGAGACGCCCAGCCGGTTCAGCTCACGGCGCTTTTCCAGGACATAGTCCTCGCAGTCGCCGACACCCTTGTCGGGATAGGCCCAGACCTCGTCCTTGCCGTAGATGTCGAAGTCGCTCTCAGGCTTGACGGCGGCGTTGACCTTTACCGTGACGCTGAGCAGCTTGCGCCACAGCGAGCCGGTCATGCTGGCGGGCGACAGATCCTTCGGGCGGATCGAGCATTCCGACGGGTAGGTCTTGCAGAAATCATAATGGCCGATCGGCTGCGACGTCGGACCACCTGTTATCATCGGGCTGGCTGCCGAGGCCGAACTGGCCCAACCTGCCGCCACAGTAAGTCCAGCCAGCGCGCACAGGCGTAGCGTTCTCGCCATTGGTGAGGAAATCATTGTCCCCGCTTGTCCCTTGTTGTTAACGAAACGTTAAGGGGTATTTACAGTCGGTGTCAATTATGAGGATGGATTGATTTTTGCGGCATGGTTACCTGCGTGGCGCCAACGCGACTATTGTGCAACAGGTCGACCGGCCGCACGGCCCCGCCAACCGATGATTTTGGCATTGACCGACCTGATGCGGATTGACGGGCATCATCGCTGGTCGCCTATTTCTTGCCGGTCCTGACCAGCTTGGGCTTCACCGCAACACGGTTCTGGCGGCCGTAGCTGGTAATGAAATCGACGATGCGCGGCACGATTTCGGAGCGGAAGCGCGAGCCGTTGAACACACCGTAATGGCCGACCGCCGGCTGCATGTAATGGGCGTGCCTGTCGGCCGGAATGTTGATGCAGAGGTCGTGCGCCGCCTTGGTCTGGCCAAGGCCGGAGATGTCGTCGTTCTCGCCCTCGACGGTGAACAGGGCGACATTGCGGATCGCCGAAGGGTCGACCGCCACACCGCGATGCGTCATTTCGCCCTTGGGCAAGGCCTGGCGGACGAAGACGGTATCGACGGTCTGCAGGTAGAATTCCGCCGTCAGATCCATCACCGCCAGGTATTCGTCATAGAATTCGCGGTGCTTCTCGGCATTGTCGCCGTCATGCTTCACCAGGTGCATGAAGAAGTCTTTGTGGGCGATGATGTGGCGATCCAGGTTCATGCTCATGAAACCCGAAAGCTGCAGGAAACCGGGATAGACCTCGCGGCCGAAGCCCGGCACCGGCCAGGGCGCGCGCATGATGACGTTGTCGCGGAACCAGTCGATGCCCTTTTCCTGGGCCAGCAAATTGACCGCCGTCGGGTTGCGGCGCGTGTCGATCGGGCCGCCCATCAGCGTCATCGTCGAGGGCACGAAAGGATCGCCCTTGGCTTCCATCAGCGCCACCGCCGCCAGCACCGGCACCGACGGCTGGCACACCGCCATCACGTGGGTGTCGGGTCCCAGCGCATGCAGCATGTCGACAATGTAGTCGACATAGTCGTCGAGGTCGAAGCTGCCGTCGGCAAGCGGCACCATCCGGGCGTCGACCCAGTCGGTGATATGCACGTCCGCATAGGGCAGCATCGCCTCGGCCGTGCCGCGCAACAGCGTCGCATAGTGGCCCGACATCGGTGCGACGATTAACAGCTTCGGATCCGGCCGGCGCCCGGCCGGGACAGCCCGCTCGAAACGGACCAGATTGCAGAACGGCCGCGACCAGACGGTGCGTTCGCTGACCTCGACGGTTTTCCAGTCGACCACGGTCTTGGTCAGGCCGAATTGCGGCTTGCCGTAGCGGCGTGTCGTGCGTTCGAACAATTCGGCCGTTGCCGCGACCGAGCGGCCCCAGGACGTGTGTGAAACCGGATTGAGCGGATTGGAGTAGAACAGGCGCACCGCATCGGCATAGAGGCGGGCCGGCTGCAAGGCGGCATGGTTCAGTTCGTAAAGCTGGTAGAACATCGAGAACCCCGCTGCCGACTGCGATCGAAGGGCCGACGAGCAGCGCCGAGCCTTGTCTTGCGGGAGGTTAGCAACAATTTGCTGCGATGCAATACGTCAACTTGCGTGATTTATGCTCATTCTTTCGTCCAAGATGTTGGGAATCCGCCTTCAACGGCAACAGCCGGCTCAATGTGCACCTGCGAAGGCGTAGCCAAGGGTACGCCTATCGGTGCGATCGTCGGAGGAGGTGTCCGGCCTGGCGCTCTGACTGTTAGACGCGTGCCATGCAGACGGCGGTATGGCCCGAGCTGATGAAGCCGAGCTGGCTGGCGGCGCCCTTCGACAGATCGAGCACGCGGCCCCTGATAAACGGGCCGCGATCGTTGATCCGCACGACGACGCTGCGGCCATTGTTGCGGTTGGTCACCTTCAGCTTGGTGCCGAACGGCAGGCTGCGATGCGCTGCGGTCAGCGCCGACGGGTTCATGCGTTCGCCGGAAGCGGTTCTGGAATGCAGTGAGTACCAGGAGGCACGGCCGCACTGAGCGGCGGCGCTGGCAGTGGATGCGCCGACCATCAGGCCAGCCGCGATCATGGCCGCGGCAAGCGCGGTCTGGTTGCTTTTGTTCATGTGTTGGGGACTGGCTCCGTTGACAGACCCGCAGCGGTTAGAGGCGAATGAGGCAGCAAATGCGGCAATGATCTGTCGGTTCCATGACAATGTTACACGTTTGGAGTCGGTGCGAAACAATTTGTCAGAGAGTTTCCGCAGCAAGGCACAGCTTCTTTGATGATCTTCGCATCGACCTCAGCACGTCTTGCACAAGATCAGAGATTTGCATCTAAGTAGAAGTTGGCCTGACCGGGCCGCTTCTTTCGCTGTTCCATTCCGGCAGGAGCGCGGCCGATGATCGACTTGGAAAGGAGTTTTAGCAATGAGATTGATCAAAAATCTGCTGGCGTTGATTGTGCTCGCCATCGGCGTGCTGTGGTCATTGCAAGGCATCGGCCTTATCGGCGGCAGCTTCATGACCGGCCAGTCGCAATGGCTCTATGTCGGCATCGTCACCGCGCTGGTTGGCTTGGCCGGCCTGGCCTGGGCGAACCGTTCGCGCGTTTGAGCAGGCGTCGATCCTCAGGCTCCCGCCAGAGCAGCGCACAGCGGACCTGTGGCGGCCGGTCACCGCGACCAGTATTGCCAGCCCCAGTAGAAACTTTCGTCGCGCGGCGGTAAGCGGTTGCGCTCCGCGTCCAGATGCACCGGCGTCGGCGCTTTGCGTTCGTCCTCAGGCGGCTGTTTGTCTCCGGCCTTGATCAGGCGGAGCCAATGGCCGAAACGCGCAAGCAGCACAGCGGTGGAATGGGGCATCGTCACGTCTCCGATCCGGTCACTCCCGCCCCGCCCACGGGACGAGCACCCGCTCGATCCTGCGGATGATGAATTCGAGCACGAAGGCAATGGCCGCGATCACCAGTATGCCCATCACCACCACGTCGGTGACGAGGAACTGGGCGGCGGACTGGATCATGAAGCCGAGCCCGCGCGTCGCCGCCACCAGCTCGGCGGCAACCAGCGTCGACCAGCCGGCGCCAAGCGCGATGCGCAGGCCGGTCAGGATCGAGGGCAGTGCGCTGGGTAGGATCACGTGCCGGACAAGCTGCGTGCGGGTCGCGCCAAGCGCGCGTGCCGCATTGATGCGTTCCTGCGAGACGCCGCGAACACCCGATGCCGTCGACAGCGCGACCGGCGCCAGCATGGCGATGGCAATCACCAGGATCTTGGACGGCTCGCCAATGCCGAACCAGATAATGATTAGTGGCAGATAGGCCAGCGGCGGGATCGGCCGCAGCAATTCGAGCAGCGGATCGAAGATGCCGCGCCCTATGATGCTGATGCCGATAGCCAGCCCGATGGGAACGCCGACGAAAACGGCCGCGATCAGCGCTGCAAATACCCGCCACAGACTGGCGGCGATATGCTGGAGCAGCGTCGCGTCGACAAAGCCGTCACGGGCGACGACGACAAATTTGTTCCAGACTGCCACGGGCGACGGCAGGAAAACCGGCGACACCAATTGCAGGCGGGCCGACAGTGCCCACGCCGCCAGCACCACCAGAACAGTGATCGCGCTGACCATGCGGGCCGAAACGCGGCTGCGTCTCGGCCGCGACCGCGACCATGGCACGGACAGCGCGTCGGCTCCGTCGTCGGCCTTGGAGCGCTGCGGCCGCTCGGTATAGGAGGTAACGGTCATGCTGCCTCTCCTTCGAAGATCGCATCGGTCAGCTCGCCGCGCGCCGCGGCGAAGGCGGGATCGGCCTTGATGCTGCGAATGGCCTCGCCGGCTGCATAGCGCCGGCTGAAGCCGGTTTCGAAACTCCGCACCACCCGCCCAGGGTCGGGAGCCAGCACAATGATGCGGGTTGCGAGCACCAGCGCTTCCTCGATGCCGTGCGTCACCATCAGCACGCCGACATTGCTTGCCGTCCACAGATCGAGCAGCGTTGTTTGCATGCGTTCCCGTGTCAGCGCATCGAGCGCGCCCAGCGGCTCGTCGAGCAGCAGGAATTGCGGCTCGGCCGCCAGCGCCCGGGCCAGGCCGACGCGCTGGCGCATGCCCCCGGAAAGCTCCCAGATGCGCTTGTCGCCGGCACCGTCGAGCTTCACCAGCGCCAGCAGCGCATCGGCGCGCCGCGCCCGTTCACTTGGCCCGACGCCGCGCAGCCTGAGCGCAAAGGCGACATTTTCCCGCGCGGTCAGCCACGGAAACAGCGCGTCGTTCTGGAACACGACGGCGCGGTCCGAGCCTGGCGCCGTGATCGGCCTGCCGCCTACCGTGGCGCTGCCGCGCACAGGCTCGACCAGGCCCGCAGCGACATTGAGCAGCGAGGTCTTGCCGCAGCCGGAGCGGCCGACCAGGACAACGAAGTCATCCTTGGCGACGTCAATCGACACGCGTTCGACGGCCGGCGCCGGCTGGCCTTCATAATGAATCGAGACTTTGTCGAGCAGGAGATGCGTCATGTGGCGTCGCCGATATTCTGAATCTGCAGGCAACGCGCGCGTCAGGGAAGGGAGGACGCGCGCATTGAGCGGTCGCTAATTCGAGGCAAGCGCCTCGCCGACATATTTCGACGACACGTATTTCGAATAATCCGGCAGCACGGCGTCGATCTTGCCCTGCTCCTTGAGGAAGGCCGACGTCGCCTCGACTGCCTTGACCGTGCCGCCACCGAGGAACTTGTCCGAGGCCTGCTCCTCGAGCGTCGGGAAGACATAGCCCCTCAGCAGTTGCGGCACGTCTTCGAGCTTGGCCCCGGTGATCCTGGCGATCTTGGCCGCTTGCGGCGAGGACACCGACCATTGATCCGGCTTGGCCAGGAATTCGGCATAGGCAGCGCCCGTCACTTTGACGAAGTCGCGCACCGCCTCCGGGTTCCTTTCGGCGAAGTCGGTGCGCACGATCCAGGCGTCGAAAGTCGGCGCGCCCCAAGCGGCGACCTGCGAGGAATCCAGCACGACCTTGCCCGACGTCTTGATCTGGCCGAGTGCCGGATCCCAGACATAGGCGGCGTCGATGTCGCCGCGCGCCCATGCCGCCGCGATCTCCGGTGGCCGCAGATTGAGAATATCGACCGACTTCGGCTCGACACCCTCATGCTTCAGCGCCGCAAGCAGGCTGTAATGCGTCGTCGAGACGAAGGGTACCGCCACCTTCTTGCCGGCAAGGTCGGCGACCTTCTCGATGCCGGCGCCGTTGCGGGCGACAAGGGCCTCGGATTCGCCGATCAGCCCGACAATGAAGATGGTCTGGATGGGAAGCTCGCGGCTCGCCGCCGCCGCCAGCGGGCTCGAGCCGACATAACCGATGTCGACCGAACCGGAAGCGACGGCGGCGATCACGTCGGCGCCGGAATCAAATTTCCGCCAGTCGATTGCCGCCTTGGTCGCGCTCTCATAGGCGCCGTCGGCCTGCGGCACCTTCGAGGGTTCGACGACCGTCTGGTAGCCGATAGTGATCTTGAGGTCCTTCGCATGGGCTGGGCCGAGAAAGCCGGCACCAGCCAGAGCCGCCGAGGACAGGAGAACGACGCGTCGCGAAATAGTGGACATGAAAGGCTCCTTGAAAAGAGAAAAATCGGATCGCTCCCTCATAGTCAGCTAAGTCTATAAGGCTTGTAGAGTTAAATCCTTCCAACCATTGCCGTCTTGTTAGAAAAAAGCCGTCAGTGGCGCGGCGCGAAGGCGGATATGGCGGCTGCAGCGGGCCTCGGCCTAAGGTCTGTTGACGGTCAGGTCAGCCGAAACAGAGACGGAATGGCGCGCACTATTGGACTGCATTCATTGGTCAGTATAGCGGCATCGATCCTCGGGTCTCCGCTGCGTCGCTGCTTTGAACAATGGCGCAGCACCTCAATTGCCTTCTTGGCTCCACCTCGCCTCTGGCTTCGCTGTCCGTTGGAGCGACCGGTGATTGCGCCATCAGCCGCAAACAAGAATTTTCCGTTTTGGCCCGGTCACCGGCAAATCCATGCTGCGAACGGCCGAACAATTGAAAGTGAATTTCCTGTGCTCGGGGTTAAGTCTAGTATTCTTATGGACATTGAAGGATTGGAGAGGACGATGAGCGACGCCACCCTCCTTGTTGCCGCGCGCGGCATGCTTTGGCCTTCAAATTCAGGGACAGAAGCTGCTGTCGGCCGGTCGGGACATTCCTGTCGCCGGCCAGTTTGCCGGTGTCCCATTGGCGGCGGCTCCTGTGCTCGTAGGGCCACAAGCCCCGGCCAAAATGGCCATTGCGGCTTGAAAACGAAACAAAATCAACGTTTCTTGGCTTGTATATCATGTCACTAGAATTTATCTGTAGTGACAGCTTGGACGCGGCGGGGAGGCACGCCAGGCGTTTCGCAACCGATGGCCTTGGGTCATCGCATGACAGAGAAACGTTCGGGTTATGCTCACGAAAAAAGGTAAGTACGGCCTCAAGGCGCTCGTTCATCTGGCGCGCCTGCCGGTTGGACAGCTCGCCTTCGTCAACGACATCGCCCGCGCAAACAATATTCCGAAAAAGTTCCTCGATGCCATCCTTGGCGAATTGCGCAATGCCGGTTTCGTCCAGAGCCGCAAGGGCAAGGAGGGCGGTTATCGCCTGGCGCGCCCAGCGGACGAGATCAAGGTCGGGCACGTCGTGCGCGTGCTCGACGGGCCACTTGCCCCCATTCCTTGCGCCAGCCGCACCCAGTATCAGCGCTGCGAAGATTGCAACGAGGCGACATGCCAAGTCCGACATCTGATGCTGGAGGTCCGGCAGGCCATCGCCGAGGTGCTGGACCAGCGCAGCCTCGCCGAGATGCGCGACATCGCCGGCGACGAAGACCTTTCGGTGCCGTTGAAAATCCAGGCCTGAATCAACAAAGCCTGACCCGAGAATTCCGGAACCGATGGCTCCCAAGACAATTGGTGCGCGCATGACCGGACGCGCAAATTCGATCATTCCAACTTCGATCATCATTGTCGGTGGCGGCGCCAGCGGCGTCGTGCTTGCCGCGCATCTGCTGAAGTCGCCCAATCCCGATCTCCGCGTCAGCCTGGTCGAAAAACGCCCGCATTTTGGGCAAGGCATGGCCTATTCAACGCTGCTCTCAGCCCATGTGCTGAATGTCAGCGCGTTGGGCATGAGCGCCTATGCCGACGATCCCGGCAATTTCTCGCGCTGGCTACTTGAACGCGGCCTGGCAACGCCGGAACAGGCACCGGTCTATGCGCCGCGCAGCGTCTACGCCCGCTATCTCAAGGAGCTGCTCGACGAACTCGAGGCGCGTGAGCAGCAGACGGGCCGGCTGCGCCTGATCCGCGAGGAGAGCCTGTCGATCTCGCCGACCGCGTCCGGCGTCGAGGTGGCGCTGGCCAACGGCACCAGCGTGGTTGCGCACCTTGCCGTGCTGGCGACCGGCCATGACGAGGAGCCGGGGGCGGGGCAGGGCCACGCGATCAGGATGGGATCCGAGGCCGACAGCGCGCTCGACCCCGAAGCCCGAGTCCTGGTGCTGGGCACGGGGTTGAGCATGGTCGATGCCTTTCTGTCGCTCGAGCAGCGCGGTCATCGCGGCGCGATCGTCGCGGTGTCGCGGCGCGGCCTGCTGCCTTCGCCGCATCGCAAGGGCAATCCCATCAAGCTCGACGTTGCCGATATCCCGCTCGGCACCCAGCTTTCCTATTTCGTCGGCTGGTTCCGCGACCTGATCCGGGAAAACCAGAAGGCCGGCATCGACTGGCGCGACGTCGTCGACGGTCTGAGGCCCTTCAACCAGAAGATCTGGCAGAACTGGCCGTCCTCGGCCAAGCGCCGCTTTGTCGAGCACACCAAGGCGTGGTGGGACATCCACCGCCATCGCATGGCGCCGCAAGTCTACGCCCGCGTTACGGAGGCGGTGCAGGCCGGCCGCATCCGGCTTGTCGCCGGCCGCATCGTCGACATCGCCGCAGGCTACACCGTAGAGGTCCAGTCCCGCCACACGCAGCGCCTCGAAAGGTTCGATGTCGCCCGCATCTATGATTGCACCGGCATCGCCAAGGATATCTCGACCACCTCGAACAGCGTGGTGCGGTCGCTGGTCGACCGTGGGCTGGCACGGCCGGATCCGCTGCGGCTCGGCCTCGATGTGACCGCGGACTGCGAGGTCATCGCCGGCGATGGCACAGTATCGGCCAAGATTTTGGCGGTCGGGCCGCTGACGCGCGGCACCTTCTTCGAGATCGACGCCATTCCCGATATTCGCGTGCAGTGTGCGCGGCTAAGCAAGCGATTGCTCGGATAAGGCCCCCTTTGTCTTGACGCAATTTCGGATGCAAGACCGCCGCCGTTGGGTGAAAAGATCTCGACCGCATAACCTCGCGGTGAAGGCGAACCAGGGGTGCGGGAGCTAGCTCCGCCAGAAGCCGACCGGCCAGCCCGTGGTGGTCGAGACAGCCGGGTTGGCGATGACGATCGCCACACGTTTCGGCTGTTGCGCGTTGACCGGATTGGCGTCGCGTACGCTCATCTTCGTTCTCCTCCCTGGATTTTGTGGCCGGCGAGGCCGTGAGCCGCGACCCCTGGCCAGATGACCGGGCGAATTCTGCTTCCGTCGTCACCATGCCTTGCCTACCATGGCGCATGACCCAACGCGGAAGACTCTACGGCTGCCCGGTCGAGTTCGCGCTCGACGCGCTCGGCGGCAAATGGAAGACGGTGATCCTGGCGCACGTCAAGGAACAGCCGATGCGCTATTCCGACCTGCGCCGGCTGATCCCCTCGCTCTCGGACAAGATGCTGACGCAGCGCCTGGCCGAGCTTGTCGAGATCGGCTTCGTCACGCTCGAGATGTCGCCCGACGGCAAGGGGCGCTACGCCTTGACCGGGCGCGGTGAAGATCTCGCCGCCGCGCTCCAGGCGCTCTACGACTGGGGAAGCGTGCATGGCCGCGCCGAGGGCGTGCGTTTTCGCACCGATAGCGCAGCCACCTAGATCAATTCCGGGAAGCGCGGAGCGGTTTTCTGTCCGCAATTGCGAGACAAAGCGATGGAGCGGTTCGACGTTCGCGTGAAAGGGTGGATCGCTCTAGCAAGCCGACTGTCCTCAACCCGGTCCGGCAAGCGCGCTGCAGAAGCTGGCGACATCGGTGACAACGGCTTCGCCGAGGAAGCGTAGCGTCGCCATCGAGCGGTCGCGCGCCTCGCGGTTGCCGAAGCCACAGGCATCCTCGATGACCACGGCGACAAAGCCATTGTCGGTCGCCTGGCGAACGGTTGGCTCGATGCCGATCTCCATGGCGATGCCTGCGAGCGCTATCGTGCGCACGCCGCAATCGCGCAAGGCAAAGCCGAGCGCGGTGGAATCGAAGGCCGACATCGTGAGCTTGTCGAACACCGCCTCGTCATCGCGGGGTTCCAGCTCGGGCACGATCCGCGTCGCTTCGGCGTCGCGCGGGAACGACGGCTCAACTGTGTCGGGGCTGTCGCGCCGCTGCCAGGCCATGGCGGTGCGCAGCTGCGTCGCGCCCATCCATTTGCGCGGCAGCGACAGATGGCGCGTGAACGCCACCCGCATTCCGGCCACGCGCGCCGCTTCCAGCACCGTGCCGGTGCGCTCGACGATGGTGGCGGCGCCGGCCACCTGGCGGCAGATGCCGACCTGCATGTCGTAGACCACCAGCGCCGTGCGGCGCGGATCGCACCACTCAGCCAGGCTGGCCGGGATTTCGATCCCGTCGCGCGACCGGATCATGCCGCCGTCCGGTCCCACGGCTTGGCGATGTCGACGGTCGGGTCGAACAGGAATTCCAGCGGCAATGGCGCGTCAAAGGCGATGAAGTGCCATTCCAGCAGCCCGGCCTTGGACAGCGGGAAGTCCTCGGTGTAGCGCCGCGCTTCCGCGACGCTGTCGAGCTCGAAGACGATGATGACGCCGCCAATATCGCCGCGCGCATAATTCTCGCGCACGATCCCCGCCTTCCAGAGCCGCCAGACGTTCGACACTTCGTCGCGCAAATAAGGCCGCAGGTCGTCGAGCGTGACGCCGGGCTTGAAATTGTCATAGGCAAGAATCTTCATCGGCCATTCCTTGCATTGCTGTTCGACCAGCGCCGGGTAGCATGGCGGAATCAGCGGCGGCAACGAACGAGATGGTGCGTTGAAACGGCCGCACGATTGCCGTTCTGTGCCGTGCGACCCTACGGACGGCCAGGCGGCCGCGGTATAGTTTTCGCTGAGGAGGAAAAGCGCAGTGACCATCGAAAGGCTGAACCCCGAGGGCATGCACAGCAACCCGGCCTATTCGCAAGGCGTGTCGCTGCCGCCATCCGCGCGCATCGTGCTGGTCGGCGGCCAGAATGGGGTCGACGCGCAAGGCCGGATCGTCGCCAGGGACGATCTCGCTGCGCAGACCGCTTAGGCGCTCTCCAACCTGGCAAAGGTGCTCGAAGCCGGTGGGGCAAAGCCTGAAGACCTCGTCAGCCTCTCGGTCTATATCGCCGGCGACCTGGACATAGGGCCGGCCTTCGGCGCCTGGATGGCCTTCTGGGCAAACCGCGGCGTGCCCCGATCATCAAAGTGCTGCGCGTCGCCGGCCTCGGTAATCCGGATTTTCTGATCGAGATCGAAGCCCAGGCCGCGATCGCCTGAACCCTAAGCAGGTTCTGCAAATCTTTTGCCCAGCCTCGAGGCTGGCGAAGCTTTCGCGAAATTCCATTCCCCTGCTGGCGGCCGGATTGGCACGATCTATCTTCTTTACAACTGCAAACGGCTGGAAAAGACGGTAGGTTGCCGTCTTCCAGGGCGGTTGCTCATTCTGGCAACGGAGCATCTGACATGAGCAAGCACAAGATCGTGGCACCGGACGACGCATCGTCCCGCTTGCGCCCGCCCTATGCCTCGGTTCTCGATCTGATCGGGCAGACGCCGGTCGTCGAGCTGACCAAATTCGACATCGGCAAGTGCCGGCTGTTCATCAAGCTCGAAAGCCAGAATCCCGGCGGCTCGATCAAGGACCGCATCGCGCTGTCGATGATTGCCGCCGCCGAAAAACAGGGCAGACTGAAGCCCGGCGGCACCATCGTCGAGGCGACCGCCGGCAACACCGGTCTCGGCCTCGCCCAGGTCGGCATCCCCAAGGGCTACCGCATCATCCTCGTCGTTCCCGACAAGATGTCCCGCGAAAAAATCCAGCATTTGCGCGCGCTCGGCGCCGAAGTGCGCATGACGCGCTCCGATGTCGGCAAGGGCCATGCCGAATATTACCAGGACATGGCCGAAAAGATCGCCGTCGAGCTGCCCGGCGCCTTCTATGCCAACCAGTTCGCCAACCCGGCCAATCCGCTGGCTCATGAAACCACGACCGGACCGGAAATCTTCCAACAGCTCGAAGGCGACGTCGACGCGGTTGTCGTCGGTGTCGGCTCCGGCGGCACGCTGACCGGGCTCGGCCGCTATTTCGCGAAAGTCTCGCCGAAGACCGAGATGATTTTGGCCGATCCGGTCGGCTCGGTGCTGGCGCCTTTGATCAAGACCGGCAAGATGGTAGAGGCCGGAAGCTGGACCGTCGAAGGCATCGGCGAGGATTTCGTCCCGCCCAATGCCGATCTGTCGCTGGTCAGGAAGGCCTATTCCATCCCCGACAAGCAGAGCATGCTGGCGGTGCGCGACCTGCTTTCGAAGGAAGGCATCCTCGCCGGCTCGTCGTCCGGCACGCTGCTTTCGACGGCGCTCCGCTATTGCCGCGAGCAGACCGTGCCGAAGCGCGTCGTCACCTTCGTCTGCGACAGCGGCAACAAGTATCTGTCGAAAGTGTTCGACGACTTCTGGCTGGCCGAACAGGGCCTTGCCGAGCAAGAGCAGCATGGCGACCTGCGTGATCTGGTGATGCGTTCGCACCGCACCGGCGACACCGTGTATGTCGGTCCGGACGAAAGCCTGCTCAACGCCTATGGCCGGATGCGCCGCTCGGATGTCTCGCAACTACCGGTGCTGGACGAGGGCAAGCTCGTCGGCATCATCGACGAAAGCGATATCCTCGCCAAGGTCGAAGGCCCCTATGACAGCCGCTGGGACCGCTTCAAGGCCCCGGTCAGTACGGCCATGACCTCTACCCTGCACACGCTGCAGGCCAGCCAGACGCTGGATGCGCTGCTGCCGGTGTTCGACCGCAACGAAGTCGCCATCGTCTTCGATGGCGACGAATTCATTGGCCTGATAACCCGTATCGACCTGATCAACCATCTGAGGCGCGCCCGATGACCGTCAAAGCCACCGTATCGGGCAGGAATCGCCTCGCCTTCTCGACGCGCACCATCCATGGCGGCCAGAGTCACGACCCGACGACGGGCGCGGTGATGGTGCCGATCTATGCGACTTCGACCTACGGCCAGCAGAGCCCCGGCGTGCACAAGGGCTTTGAATATGCCCGCAGCCAGAACCCGACCCGCTTTGCCTTCGAGCGCGCTGTGGCCGACCTCGAAAGCGGCACAGCCGCCTTCGCCTTCGCTTCGGGGCTGGCGGCGATCGCCACTATTTTCGAACTGCTCGATTCCGGTGCCCATATCGTCGCCACCGACGACATATATGGCGGCACGTTTCGGCTGCTCGAGCGGGTGCGCAAGCGCTCGGCCAATCTGCAGGTCGACTTTGTCGACTTCACCGATCTTGCCGCGGTCGAAGCGGCGATCCGCCCGGAAACCAAGCTGCTCTGGGTGGAGACGCCGACCAATCCACTGCTGCGTGTCGTCGATCTCGAAGGCGTCGCGGCATTGGCCAGGCGCAAAGGCGTGCTGTCGGTCGCCGACAACACTTTCTGCAGCCCCTATCTGCAGCGGCCGCTGGAGCTCGGCATCGATATCGTTGTTCACTCGACGACGAAATACCTCAACGGCCATTCCGACATGGTCGGCGGCGTCGCCGTGGTCGGCGACAACAAGGATCTCGCCGATCGGCTGAAGTTCCTGCAGAACGCCATCGGCGCCATTTCCGGGCCATTCGACAGTTTCCTGGCGCTGCGCGGCCTGAAGACGCTGGCGCTGAGGATGGAGCGTCATTCGTCGAACGGCCAGAAGATCGCGCACTGGCTGGAAAGCCGCCCCGACATCCGTCGCGTCATCTATCCCGGCCTGCCCAGCCACCCGCAGCACGCCATCGCCAGGCGGCAGATGCACGCCTTCGGCGGCATGATCACGGTCGAGCTCGACCGCGACCTCGCCGGCACCAAACGCTTCCTCGAGCACACGCAACTGTTCACGCTGGCCGAAAGCCTCGGCGGCGTCGAAAGCCTGATCGAGCACCCCGCACTGATGACGCACGGCTCGATCCCGGCGAAAAAACGCGCGGAGATCGGGATATCCGATTCGCTGGTGCGCTTGTCGGCCGGGATAGAGGATGGTGATGATCTGATTGCGGATCTGGATCAGGCGCTGGCGAGTTGAGCCCGGTAACAAGAAACCTTGCGAGATGTCGGCGGGACAGCGCCCCCCTCTGCCCTGCCGGGCATCTCCCCCACGAGGGGGGAGATTAGCAGCTTCAGCGCTCCGCACACATTTACAATGTTGGAAGATTGACGAAAACGGCGGTGACGGCCGATCTCCCCCCTTGTGGGGGAGATGTCCGGCAGGACAGAGGGGGGCGTGAAGGATCACCGACAAGCGACAATTGTTCTGTGTCGCGCCCCCGCACGCTATTCCGTTGACCCAGGCCAATTCTGCCTGAATTGTAGCGACCCGATCCTCCCGGCTCCGGAAGCTATGAACAACCGACAACGCAACCAACCGACGGCAAGCGAAGCCCCCCTCACCTTCGCCATCCTGGTCTTCCCCGGTTTTCCGATGATGGCGTTCAGCTCCGTCATCGAGCCGTTGCGCGCGGCGAACGTGCTGGCCAAGCGGGACTGCTATCGCTGGATCATCGTCGGCGCCGCCGAAGGCCCGGTCGAGGCCTCGAACGGCGTCGTCATCCAGCCCGGCTTTGCCGCCCATGACGCGCCGAAGGTCGATCGCATCGTCGTCTGCTCGGGCGGCGATGCCGATCATCTCGTCGCGCACGATGCCGTGAGCTGGATCCGCAAGAGCCTGCGCGGCGGCGCCCATATCGGTGCGGTGGCGGATGCGGCGTTCTTCCTCGCCCGCGCCGGCCTGCTCGACGGCCATGCCTGCACCTTGCACTGGACCAGCCAGGCAGCCTTCACCGAAGCGTTTCCGGATATCGAGCTCAGGCGCGATCTCTATGTCATCGACCGCAAGCGCTTCACTTCGGCCGGTGGCGTCGGCAGCCTCGACATGATGCTGGAGATCATCACCAACGATTATGGCGCCGAGCTGGCGGCCGGCGTCGCCGAATGGTTCGTGCACAGCCCGCTGCGCTCCAGCGTCGACCGCAAGCTGATGCCGCTGCGCTTACGCACCGGCGTCCAGAACGAACTGGTGCTGTCGGCCATCGCCATCATGGAGGATGCGGTGGAGGAGCGGCTCGGCATGGCGGAGCTGGCGGGGCGGCTCGGCGTCTCCTCCGACAAGCTTGAACGCAATTTCCGCTCCGAGCTCAGCATCTCGCCCAACGGCTACTACCGCCGCCTGCGGCTGAAGCGCGCCGCTGATCTCCTGGCACATTCGACGCTGATGGTGCGTGACGTGGCGCTGGCCTGCGGCTTTGCGTCGATGTCGAGCTTTGCCCGCGCGTTCCGGGAGGAGCATGGCCACGCGCCGAAGGTGATGAGGAGGCACTAGCGGCGTTAATCGCTCCACGCTGAGTTCCCGCCCACCCCCCTCTGGCCTGCCGGCCATCTCCCCCTCAAGGGGGGAGATTGGTAGCTTCGCAAGCAAAGCTCACTCGACAACTTTGGAGATTGGCGAAAGCTGAAGTGACGTCCAATCTCCCCACCTGAGGGGGAGATGGCCGGCAGGCCAGAGGGGGGTGCTGTCCGGCCACCGCTCACGGCATCCAGCACAACATTTGCGGTTTTCCGCACAACGCCCGCACGTCCTTTGCTCCATGGTCTCGCTTCCAGGAGGCACCCATGAGCATCGTCGTTTTCGACCCCGACAGCACCGAGGACGTTGACTTCAAGGACCGCATGCGGCATCCGGCTGCGGCCGATCCGGCCGGCGGCATGTGGTTGTCGGATACCGAGCCGTCCTTCATCAATGCCGACGCGCTGCGCAAGGGGCGACTGGCCAAGCTGCGCGCGTGGATGCGCGAGGCCGGCTATGGCGGCGTCGTGCTGTTCGACCCCTACAACCAGCGCTACGCCACCGGCTCGCGCAACATGTTCGGCTATTTCCTGCGCAACTCGACGCGCTACTTCTTCATCCCGACCGAAGGGCCGATCGTGTTGTTCGAATATCCGCAGAGCTACCATGTCTCGATGGTGCTCGACACGATCGACGAGGCGCGGCCGTCGAAGCTGGTCTGGTCTTCGGTGTCGGGCCGTGACGACGAAACAGCCGGCCCGTTCGCCGATGAGATCGCCGAATTGCTCAAGGCGCATGGCGGCGGCTCGATGAAGCTCGGGCTCGACCGCTGCAGCCATCTGCAGGCACTGGCGTTGGAAAAGCGCGGCTGCGACGTCCGGGATTGCCAGGGCGAGATTTTGGCGGTGCGCGCGGTCAAGACGCCAGAGGAAGTAAAATGCCTGCAGGTGTCGATGGCTGGCGCCGAGGCTGCGGTCTATGCGGTGCGCGAGGCGATCAAGCCCGGCGTATCCGAAAACGAGTTGTTCGCCATCATGTATGGCGAGGTGATCCGCCAGGGCGGCGAATTCATCGAAACCCGTTTGCTGACCTCGGGCCAGCGCACCAACCCATGGTTCAATGAGGCGAGCGGCCGCAAGATCAGGCCGGGCGAACTTCTGGCGCTCGATACCGACACGATCGGCTGCTACGGCTATTATTCGGACTTTTCGCGCACCTTCCGCTGCGGCCCGGGCAAGCCGACCGATTATCAGAGATCGCTCTACCGCATGGCGCACGATCAGGTTCAGCACAACATCGGGGTCGTCAAGCCGGGCATGGCGTTTCGCGAGATTGCCGAAAAGGCCTGGAAGATCCCGGACCGCTTCGTCGACCAGCGCTACACCTCGGTCATGCACGGCGTCGGCATGCATGGCGAGACGCCGTTCATCGCGCATGCCATGGATTACGAGACCTATGGCCGCGACGGTGTCATCGTGCCCGGCATGGTGGTCAGCGTCGAAAGCTATATCGGCGAAAAGGGCGGCCGCGAGGGCGTCAAGCTGGAGGACGAGATCCTGATCACCGAGACCGGCACCGAACTCCTGTCGCGCTTTCCCTATGAGGACGATTTCCTTGACAGGCACGTTTGAGTGCTGACAGGCAGTTTTGCATGAAAAGCCCGATCTCGATCAAGCGCGGCAAGGCGGCGGCGGTGTTCATCGATCTCCAGGAGGAGCATCGGCGGGACAAGCGCTATCTGGTCGAAGGCTATGGCGACATTCTCGCCAACGTCCAGCGGCTGCAGCAGGCGGCTCGGGCCAACAATGTGCCCCTGTACCACTGGGCCTATATCGTCGATCTCGCCACGGCACGGCCGTTCCACCCGGTCGAGGCCAACGGCAAGTCGGCGTTTTCCGACAAGGACGATCCACTGACGGCGATCTGTCCGGAAGTGGGCCCGGCGACAGGCGAGACGATGCTGGTCAAGACCGATGCCAGCGCCTTCCGCGCGGGGCCTGCCGCCGAGCGGCTGAAGGCCGATGGCGTCGAGTGGCTGGTCGTTGCCGGCGTCTGGACCGAGGCCTGCATCGATGCCACCGTAAAGGACGCGGTGGCGCTCGGGTTTCGCGTGCTGCTGGTCAAGGATGCCTGCGGCAGCGGCAGCACGGCGATGCATCAGACGGCCATTCTCAATCTCGCCAACCGGCTCTATGGCGGCGCCGTCACCACCACCGACGGCGCCTGTCGGCTGCTGGCCGGCGAGACGGTCGAAGCCTGGCAGGTCGAGGGCTCGGTGCCATTGCGCTTCAGCTACGAAAACGCCGCCCGCCTCTACGCCGAGCTCTGAGCGGGACCGCGCCGCGATGATCACCGAGGCCGATCGACCAGAAACGACAGAGCGCGGAAAATACCAAACGCTGCTCGATCCGGAGCTGTGGGCCTATATCGACCGGGTCAATGAGTCGTATCCGCCCGAGATCGTCTACATGCCGATCGACAGGCAGCGGGCGGTCTATGACGCCATGTGCCGGGCGTTCCGCGAGCCCTATCCGTCCGGTGTCAAGGCCAGCGACAGCGCGGTTCCTGCCATTGACCATGCGATCCCGGTCCGGCGTTACCAGATGGCGGGCACGGCGCCACAAGCGATGGTCGTCTATTATCACGGCGGCGGCTTCGTCCTTGGCGGGCTCGACAGCCATGACGACATCTGCGCCGAGATTTGCGCCGGCACTGGCTTTCCCGTTCTGTCCGCAGACTACCGGCTGGCGCCCGAGCATCTGCATCCGGCGGCCTTCGAGGATGCGCTGGCCGTATTCGAATGGGCTGCGGCGACGACCGGCCTGCCGCTCGTACTCTGCGGTGAGAGTGCCGGCGGCAATCTTGCCGCCGCCGTCGCGCATGCGACGCGCCGCCATCCTCGCCATGCGATCGGCCAGGTGCTGATTTATCCCGAGCTCGGCGGTGACGAGCTAGACGGCCCCGAGCTGGACGGCAAAGCGCGCGCCGGCTCCTATGTCGAGCACGCAGAGGCGCCACTGCTGACATTGCGCGACGTCGAATTCTATCGGCATATCCGGGCAGGGAAGGGGCAGTCGCCGGACGACCCGACATTTTCGCCGCTCGGCGATACGGACTTCTCTGGCCTGCCGCCGACCGTCGTCATCACTGCCGAATGCGACCCGCTGTCGGCTGACGGCAAGGCCTATCGCGATCGCATCCTTGCCGCCGGCGGCAAGGCATGGTGGCGCGAAGAGCCGCGGCTGGTGCACAGCTTCCTGCGCGCCCGCAAAACCGTACCGCGCGCCGGCCAGGCGTTTGAGCGCATAATCGCGGCAATAGCCGCGCTGGGCGGAGGTGATTGGCCTGAGTGACGCGGACCGTCCTCCAATCTCCACTGTCGCGGAACAGCGCACAACAACTGCGGAAACCCGAACACTGCTTCGGTCAGGCCAGCCCTATCATCACGCCACGTAAGGAGCCCGCATCCGCGATGCGCCGGCCCGACAGGGAGGATTTACGATGAAGTTCATGCTGACCGACCGGAAATTGCATCCGCAGGCCGAGCCCGTCGCCGATGGCTTCAAGAAAGGCCAGATGAACCGGCGCGAATATCTCGCCACCATGGCTGCGCTCGGCGTCAGCGCTGCCGGCGCGCTGGCGCTGGGCGGGCTTGCGCCGTCACCGGCCAGGGCCGAGGAACCGAAGCGCGGCGGCATCTTGCGTGTCGCCATGAACGTCAAGGGCTGGAAGGATCCGCGCACTTTCGACGGCGTGGAGATGTCCAACGTCGCCCGCCAGTGCAACGAATATCTGGTGCGCTGGAAGCGCGACTTCACCTTCGAGCCATGGCTGCTCGAGAGCTGGGAAACCAGCGACGACGCCCGCGTGCTGACGCTGCATGTCCGCAAGGGCATCACCTGGTCGAACGGCGACACCTTCAACGCCGACGACGTGATCCACAATCTGACGCGCTGGTGCGATGCGTCCGTCGCCGGCAATTCGGTCGCCGCGCGCATGGGCGCACTGGTCAACGCCGATACCAAGAAGGCCGTCGACGGCGGCATCGAGCGCGTCGACGATTTCATCGTCCGGCTCAATCTGCCCAAGCCCGACATTTCGCTGATCGCCGGCATGGCCGACTATCCGGCGCTGATCATGCACCGCAGCTATGAAGGCGACGGCGATCCGCTGAAGGCATTGGCGATCACTACCGGGCCTTGCGAACTCGTCGCATGGGACGCCGAGGTCGGCGCCGAAGTCCGCCGTAAGGACAAGCCATGGTGGAAGGGCGACTTCTACCTCGACGGCATCAAATGGGTCGACTACGGCTCCGATCCCAACGCCATGCTGTCGGCCTTCGAATCGGGCGAGATCGACACCGACCACGAAACCGCCTCCGACACGGTTGCGCAGACCGACTCCATGGGCCTGAGCAATTCGGAAATCGCCACCGGCTCGACCATCGTCGCGCGTTTCAACATCGGCAATCCGCCCTATGACGACATCAAGGTGCGGCGCGCCGCCCAGCTCGCGGTCGACAACGCCGCCGTGCTGAAGATCGGCATGGACAATCGCGGCAAGCCTGCCGAGAACCATCACGTCGGGCCGATGCATCCCGAATATGCCGATATCGGCCCGGCCGTCCGCAACACCGATCAAGCCAAGGCCCTGCTCGCCGAGGCTGGCAAGGCCGACCACGAATACGAACTCATCTCGGTCGACGTCGACTGGCAGAAGAGCACCGGCGACGCCATCGCCGCGCAGATGCGCGAGGCCGGGCTGAAGATCAAGCGCACTGTGCTGCCGGCCGCGACGTTCTGGAACGATTGGAGCAAATATCCCTTCTCCTGCACGGAATGGCTCGGCCGGCCGCTCGGCGTCCAGGTGCTGGCGCTCGCTTATAAGTCTGGCGCCGCGTGGAACGAGAGCGCCTATGCCAATCCGGAGTTCGACACTCTGCTCGACAAGGCCCTAGCGATGCCTGATCCCGGCGCCCGCAAGGAGCTCATGGCCAAGATTGAACAGAATCTGCGCGATTCCGGCGTTATCATCCAGCCCTACTGGCGCTCGGTTTACCGCACCTACCGCAAGGGCGTCCATGGCTGCGAGCAGCACCAGTCGCTCGAGCAGCATTTCGAGAAGGTCTGGCTCGATGCCTAGTCTCGCCGCTCGAAAGAAAGGCCGGCGTTAGCCCGTCGCGCCCGTCGCTGAAATCTCCTGCCCGAGCCGCACCGTTTCCCGGATCAGCAGGTCAAGATCGTCGCGACGGGTGCGGTGGTTGTTGATCGCCACCCTGAGGCAATGCTGGCCATGCACTGTCGTGTCGGAAATGGCGGCGATGCCTTCTTCCTGCAGCCTCAGCATGATCTCGGTGTTGAGCGCCTTCTGCCTCTCTCCCGTCTGCCCGTCGCCGCGGTGGCGAAAACAAACGATGTTAATGTTCACCGGTGCCACCAGTTCGAGAGCCGGTTCCGCCTCGATCAGCGCGCTGAGATGATGTCCCTGCGCAATGTTCTGATCGATCAGCCGGCCGAACTTTTCGATGCCGTGCTCTCTCAGCGCCATCCACACCTTCAGCGCGCGGAAACCGCGTGACGTCTGCAAGCCGAAATCGTGCAGCCAGTGGCCGGAGGCGAGTCCGCGCGGGGTCGATTCCAGATATTCCGGCGTCACCGCGAACGTGCCGCGATGCGCGGAGGCATCCCTAATCAGCGCGCAGCCGACCTCGAATGGCGCGTGCAGCCATTTGTGCGGATCGAGCGCGATTGAGTGGGCGCGTTCAATGCCGGCAACGCGATGCGAATTGTCCGGCGCAATCGCAAGCAGGGCGCCGATGCACCCGTCGACATGGAACCACAGATCCTCTTGTGACGCCAGGTCTGCCAGCGCTTGCAGATCGTCGATCGCGCCGGTGTTCACCGTGCCGGCCGTGCCGATCACGCAGGCCGGCTTGAAGCCCGCGTTACGGTCCTCGACAATCGCCGCCCGCAACGCAGCGATGTCGATGCGCAGCCCCGCATCGCTCGGGATGCGACGCAGTGCCCGGTTGCCGAGGCCGAGCGCCTCCATCGCCTTGCGATGGCAGGAGTGAAGCTGGTCGGAGCCATAGAAACGCAGTGGCTTGTCGATGCCGGCAACCCCGTGCTCGCGTATGTCGATGCCCGCCTTGGCGTTGCGCGCCACGGTCAGCCCGATGATGTTGGCCATCGAGCCGCCGCTGACCAGCGTGCCGCTGGCCGATTGCGGAAAGCCCATCATTTCCTTGCACCAGTCGACGACCTGGTTGTCCATCAACGCGGCGGCATGGTTGCCGCCGCCGAGATTGGAGCCCTGGATCGCCGCCAGGAAATCGCCGAGCGCGCCGGTGAAATTGCTAGAGCCCATATACCAGGACCAGAAGCGCGGATGGATGTTGCCCATCGGATAGGGCATCAGCTTCCCTGTGACGTCGCCGTAGATTTCGGCCAGCGGAGCCGGCGAACGCGGCAGCGGCGCCGTGAAGAAAGTCCTCACATCAACCGGCATCTCCTGCCACACCGGACGCTCTCTGACATCGCGCAGGTAAGCGACGGCATCGTCGACGATCCGATGCGACAGGACCTGCACGTCGGCCCAGTTCGAGGGGTCAAGCGTTTCCTCGGTGGCCGTGATGGCCAATCCAGGCCTCGTGTCCATACAGGCCGCTCCCGATGTGCCGCCGTCACGCCGGAAACTGGCAGCCGGGCGTCGACTGCGAAAGCGCAGTCTCCTCGGCGTCCATCTCGGCTTCGATGCCGTCGAACAGCGGTGTCGTCATGTAGCGTTCGCCAGTATCGGGCAGCATGCACAGGATCACCGAGCCGGGCGCCGCCTTTTCCGCGATCTGCCGCGCCACAGCGAAGGTCGCTCCGCCGGAGATGCCGGTGAAAATCCCTTCCTTCTGCGCCAGCGCCTTGGCCCATTTCATGCCCTCGGGCCCGGCAATCGGCACCACCTCGTCATAGAGGCTGGCGTCGATCGCCTCTTGCAGCACGTCCGGAATGAAGTCGGGCGTCCAGCCCTGGATCGGATGCGGCTCGAAGGCCGGATGGCTGGCGGCAGGCGCGCCACCGGCGCCGCGCTGCTGCGGCTTGCCGCTGCCGATCAGCTGCGCGTTGGCCGGTTCGGCGAGCACGATCCGGGTCTCCGGACGCTCCTGCCGCAGCACGCGCCCGACGCCGACGACGGTGCCGCCCGTGCCATAGCCGGTGACGAAGCAGTCGAGCCGCGAGCCGGCGAAATCGTTGATGATCTCGCGCGCCGTCGTCGCCTCGTGAATGGCGGCGTTGGCCTTGGTTTCGAACTGGCGGGCCAAAAACCAGCCATTGGCTTCGGCCAGCTCCACCGCCTTCTTGTACATGCCAAAACCCTTCTGGGCGCGTGGCGTCAGCACCACCTTGGCGCCCAGCATGCGCATCAGCTTGCGGCGTTCGATGGAAAAACTGTCGGCCATCGTCACCACCAGCGGATAGCCCTTTTGGGCGCAGACCATGGCAAGGCCGATTCCGGTGTTGCCGCTGGTCGCCTCGACCACGGTCTGGCCCGGCGTCAAGGCGCCGCTGCGCTCGCCTTCCTCGATGATGTTGAGCGCCAGCCGGTCCTTCACCGAGGCGGCAGGATTGAAGAACTCGGCCTTCACATAGATCGTCGCATGATCCGGTCCGAGATTGTTGATGCGGATCACCGGCGTATCGCCGACCGTGTCGAGAATGCTGTCGAACAGGCGGCCGCGCCCGGCGGTGGTTCTGATTTTCTGTTGATGCAACATGTCGATCTCCTCGCTTCGTCGTTGTCTCTTGTCGTCACGGGCCGGTTACAGACCGGTGGCTTGGGCGGCGAGGTTTCGAGACCTTGCCGCACTACATTTGCCTCCCGGCAATGTGGCCATGGCGGCATCCGGCGCGGAAATTCGCCGCCGGATGCACCGTGTCGCGTTTGGTGATAAAACAAAGGCCGACTGGCCAGCGTGGGAGCAGGCGTGGAAACGCACGTGGAATCCACCCGATCGAGCCTCGACGGCGAGGTGACCGGCCTTTCCGTGCGCCTGCTCGGCCCGCCGACGATCGCACGCAACGGCATCATCATCCAGCTCCCAAAATCGCGCAAGCTGCGTGCGCTGCTCGCCTATCTGGCGCTGGCGCCGCATCCGGTCGGCCGCAGCCGGCTCTGCGAGCTTTTGTGGGACGTGCCGAACGACCCGCGCGGCGAACTCCGCTGGTGCCTCAGCAAGCTTCGAGGCGTTCTCGACGAATCCGATCGGAGCAGGATCGAGGCACAGGGCGACACGGTCGCGCTCGACCTGAACGGTGTATCCGTGGATGCCGTGGAGATTGCCTCCGCCGCGACGAAGGGAATAGAGACGCTCGAGCTCGAACGCCTGCTGGCGCTTTCCCGGCTGTTCGCCGGCGATTTCCTCGACGGGCTGGAGATCGACCGCAGCCCGCATTTCAACAGCTGGTTGACCGCTCAGCGCCGCCGCTTCAGCTCATGCCACGCGGCCGTGCTGCAACAGCTTGTCGAGCGGCTCCCCAGCGATTCCGATGACGTGTCCGCGCACCTCGAAAAATGGCTAGAGCTCGCGCCATTCGACGGCCGTGTGCATCTGGCCTTGCTGACGAGGCTCGCCCAGCGCGGCCAGTTCGGCGCGGCCGAGGAGCATATTGCGGCCGCCGCACGGCACTTCCAGTCCGAAGACCTGGATTTCGGACCCGTTCGCGACGCATGGCGGGCAATCCGCTGTCAGCACGGCGCGTCATCATGGGTGCAGCCGGCCGTTCCGCTCTCGGTACCTCCTATCATGCTTGCCGATCCCAACGCCGCAACGTCGCGCAAGGCTTCGCTTGCGGTGATGCCGTTTATTGAACAGGCCGGCATCGGCGGCGTTCCTGGTGGCCCTCGCGGAGGGATTGCCGACGGCCTGACCCACGACATCATCACCCGCCTGGCCAAGCTCAGGGATTTCTCCGTCATCGCGCGCGGCTCGGTGTTTGCCTTGGCGGAGAAAAACATCGCGCCCGAAGATGCCGGGCGGCGGCTCAACGTCGACTATGTCGCCACGGGCATGGTGCGCTGCCAGGCGGGCCGCGTCACCGTTGCTGTCGAGCTGGTCGAAGTGCGCACCGCCAGGATAGTCTGGGCCGAGACGTTCGAGCGCAAGCCGGACGACATCTTTGCGGTGCTCGATGATATCGGCAACAGCATCGTCTCGTCGATCTCGGCCGAGATCGAGACGGTCGAGCGCAACCGCGCCATGCTGAAGGCGCCCAATTCGCTGAACGCCTGGGAGGCCTATCACCGCGGCCTGTGGCACATGTACCGCTTCACCCGCGCGGAAAACGAGCAGGCCCGGCATTTCTTCGACCTGGCCTTGAAGCTCGATCCTACCTTCGCCCGCGCTTATGCCGGGCTCTCCTTCACTCATTGGCAAAATGCCTTCCAGCGCTGGGGCGACCGCGATCAGGAGAGCGCCATGGCCTTCGAGGCAGCCGGCCAGAGCCTTCTCGTCGACGATCACAATCCGGCCGCGCATTGGGCCATGGGGCGGGCGCTGTGGCTGCGCGGCGAGCAGGACGGCTCCCTCATCGAGCTGGAACGCGCCGTCGACCTCAGCCCTAATTTCGCGCTTGGCCACTATGCCCTGTCTTTCGTCCACTCGCAGTCCGGCGACCCGAAGGCCGCGATCGGCTCATCCGACCATTCCAGGCATCTGAGCCCCTTCGATCCGCTGCTGTTCGGCATGCTGGGCGCCAGGGCGATGTCGCATGTCCGGCTCGGCCAGTTTGACGAAGCCGCCGAATGGGCGCTGAAAGCAGCCGCGCGTCCCAACGCCCATGCCATCATCCTGGCAATCGCCGCGCATTGCCTTGCGCTGGCGGGACGGCTGGACGAGGCTCAAGGTTTCGCCGCCGCGTTGCGCAAGACGCTGCCGAACTACTGCGCCGATGATTTCATCGGCACCTTCCGCTTCGAGCCGGACGCCGAGGCGCTGTTCCGGCAAGGCGCCAAGCGGATCGGGCTGAGGTGAAGCAGGCGCGGTTAGCCCGGGTTCTCTAAACCGCTCATCGCGGCTGGCCGCCCCCAAACATCGTCATGTCCGCAGCCCAAGGCGCCAATGGTCAGATAGGTCGCAAAATTCGTCGACCGGAGCGGATCAGACGGGCTCAACGGATTTGACATTGCCGTCGGTATCCACGAGGCAGCTTGTCTTCTTGCCGCTGGCATCGAGTTCGACCTGATAGGTCTTGGAATCGAGCTTGCTTGATGAAACCGGAAGTATCTTGGTGCTGTCGACGCCGCTGGCCTTGGCGACCGCATTGGCGCAAAGCAGCTGAAGGTCCGCCGGCGCCGTTTCGACCTTGGTCCTGGACAACTGGTCCTGCGGCGGCGGCGATGGCGCGCTGACGCAAGCGCCAAGGGCTCCAGCCAGGAATCCAATTGCTGTCGCCCGAATCGAAGTTCTCACTGCATTTTTTGCCGACATTGCTTGTCCCTCTCCGAATGCCCTCACACGCCTTTGTAAAGTGCCGCCCCCTGCATGAGGACGATGACCTTGGCCCCGACCTTGACGCGGGATGCGAGATCGACGATGTCGTCGTTCCTCATCCGGATACATCCCGACGACACGTCGAGCCCGATCGTCCAGGGCTCCGGGGTGCCGTGTATCCGGTAGATCGTGTCCTGGTCGCGCTCATAGAGGTAGAGCGCCCTTGCGCCGAGCGGGTTGTCCGGCCCCCCCTTCATGCCTCCGGCATATTTCACCGCCTTTGGATCGCGAGCGACCATTTCGGCCGGAGGTGTCCAGGTCGGCCACTCCGCCATACGGCCGACGCGCACGATGCCGGCCCAGCCAAACCCCTCCCGGCCCACGCCGATACCATAGCGCATGGCCTGCTGACCCGGCTGCACAAGGTAGAGAAAGTGCTGGTTGCCATCGATGATGATCGTGCCCGGCACTTCCGCGGTGCGGAACTTGACCATCTGCGGACGAAATGCCTCGGGCACTTCATTATGCGCGGCATAGTATTTGCGCGCCTTGGTGCGATCGTAGTCCACCCATTTGTGGGTTTTCGGGTCGAAAACCTGTGTTCCCGCAGCCAGCGCCGCCAACTGCTGAAGGTGCGGCAGTGCGTTAGCCAAAGAGAGCGCCTTCACGTGCCGCCTCTGCACGCTACCCGATGACAATCCGACTGGGAAGATGCTCACAACGCGGCCGCGGCCCCCACTGCGCCGCTATGCGGCACGCCGCAGCGTTGAAAAAGTCGAATGATTGAGCGGCATTTCTTTCGGCCTGCGCAACGGCTTGGCTGGATTCGAAAAAAATACCACAATAGATTCGGATTATAGCGATCATATAAGAAGCGATGCCGTCGCGCCTTTTTACAAGGCTGGGCGAGAATTCACAATAACATATGAAACTACTTGCAATAACGCGAGATAAAGAGAATGAAGCTAAGAGCGTATTCCGCAAACTTGCTTCCGATCATATTTCAGCATCTGCTAAGATAGCCGGCGCTGGTTCCGAATTATTAAGCATTTGCAAAATTCATCGCCGCAATATTGTGGTTTTTCCTTGCCGCAGGCCGAATCGGATGCAACTTTTTAGAAGCACAGCCGCGTCAGCGGATCGTTGAAACATGCTTGGGCGGACGGGGCACTAAGCATGGAGAGGAATATTGACATTCGCTAATGCGGCGGCCCCCGCTGGGAGCGTTCCCTCCCACGTAAGAGATTACGGCAACCGTCGGCTAACTCGTCGAATGCATCGCCCACAGCCTGGCTCTCGTTCGATGGCCGGCGAAGCTTTGCCCTCCTCCGATTGGCGCCAGACTTCGCGACAAAAGCGGGGATCGCCGCCTGCGATAGCCTTCCGATGCGGACGATCCGAGCCGCCAGCCAGTCGGAGGAATGAATCATGAAACTCGTAATCTGTGCGGCCTTGGCCACTGCTTTGATGGCAATCTTCGGTTGTACCACCGACGACTACGATGGTTGTCGCGGAAAGGGCTGCCTGGTTGATCGGTCCCATAAAGGGAGCCGGAAGATAGACGACCGGCCGCAGTTCGACAGGAACGGCAATCCCAACTTCGATACCAGGGGCCGTTACATCGGCTGCCATGGGCTCGGATGTAAAGTCGACGATCCTGATGACGGGGATCAAAGCATCGACGACAGGCCGCAGTACGACAAGGAAGGCAATCCGAACTTCGATACGCAAGGCAACTACCAAGGCTGCCGCGGCATCGGCTGCGAGGTCGATACACCGGACGACGACAGTTCATCGGACGATGACGATTCCGATTAGTGGACCCTCCAATACGAACGAAGAGGATGCCCTCATGTTTGAATCCAACGGTCTTATCCCGCGATGTGCCAAAATCGTGATGATCGGCCTCATGGGGTTGGGAATGACGCTGACCTTCGCTTTCGCCGCGAATGGTGCCTGCGACGGCGTAAAGGTCGATGTGACGAAGGCGCGCAAGCAGGAATATGCCCCCCTCGTTGCCTCGGCGTTGGACAACAAGGTCAAGCCTGCTCGGGTGAAGTTCATCACGATCATGGAGAACGGCAACTGGAGCGCCGCCTACGTCTCCACGCCGGTGAGCGACGACGGCGTGATGTTCTTCCAGACGGTCGACGGAAAAAAGCAATTTCGCGACGTGTGGGGCGGCTATGCCGACCCGTCGGAAAAACCTGAACTGGTATCCTGGGCGAAGAAGCTCGGAGCGCCGCAAGATCTGGCAAAGTGTTTTGCCGAGGAAGTTACGGAATGACGGTGATGATCGCAGGGGGAGAATGATTGGTGAGCGCTCCGGGGCGCCGGGCCTCTGAGATCGGTTCCAATCATCAGCTGCAGGATGTGCAAAATGCAAACTGTTCGAAAGTCCAGACTGATAATGCAGTTCGCCCGTGCATTGGCAACTTCAGTGAAAATGACGGCTGTTGTGAGTGTAGCCGTCCCGCACACGATCAATGTTGCGTATGCCAGCAAATATGATCTGCCGAAACCCTATGTTTCCCGGGCTCTTAACGCGGTTTTGATACCCATCAACCACGCCTCTCGGCACCGCTACCAGATCCCGCCCAAGCTTCGCGGGGTGTATGTCTTGGCTGTTGCACCCCATGGCGTTGCCGCGCGGCAAGGCATCCGGCCGGGTGACGTGCTTGCCACAGTGCGGCATCAACCGATTTCGACGCCGACCGATGTCGACCGACTCGTATGGGCCGCTCTTGCCGTGAGCGCTACCAGTTTTCTGTTTGGCGTGAACCGCGGAATAGAAGCCGCAGATGTCGTCGAGGTCAACACCAACATCACCGTCAACAACTTCAATACCAACATCTCGGTCAACAATATCTCGCAATGGACGAGCGTCGATAACCATGAGGAGTGGACGCAGATCGTCGATCAGTACGACGACGAGATGGAGACGGGCCTCAATGACACGAGCTATCGCGAGGACGACTCGCAGCCTGGCGACGCCAATCCGGACGCCAACGCGACCGCTCCCGATGCTGATGACAAAGACAGCACAGACACTGACGACGATAGTACGGATACCGATGCGTCGGATGACAGCACTGACAACAATAGTTCCGACGATCAGGACGTTTCGAGCGATCAGAACGACGATCAAGACTCAACGGACGGGGACGATGACAGCCCGGACGACAAGACCGACGCCGACAGTTCCAATGATCAGGACGATTCGAGCGATCAGAATGACGATGCAGACCCAACGGACGGCGGTGATGACGACAACAGCACCGACGCTGGCGACAACAGCCCGGACAACGACGCGTCGGATGACAGCACCGGCGACGCTGACGGATCGGACGACGACGGTGCCAACTAGCAGCCGACCGCGCCGGTAGTTCTAAACGGAGGGCAACCGATGAAAACCGCGATGCTGACCACTGCCATGGTTCTGGCCATGCCGGCTTTCGCATCTGCCCAGGACAAGTGCAACGACGCCGCCAAGGATCAGTCCGCCCCGAACGAGTGCGCCGATGCCGCGTCCAGGAAGTCCGACAAGAAGCTCAACGAGCTTTACCAGCAGATCGAAGCCCGCCTGAACGACGACGCGGATACCAAGACGCTTCTTGTTCAGGCACAGCGCGATTGGGTCAAATTTCGCGACGCGGAGTGCAGTTTTCAGACCGCGGGAGCGGCCGGAGGAAGCATGATACCAACGCTCATCGCGCAGTGCATGGACGGCCTGACGCAATCCCGGGTCAAAGATTTCGAGGATTACCTGAAATGCAGGGAAGGCGATGCGAGCTGCCCCGTTCCGGCAGCGAACACATCACCTGCCGTACCTCCCGTGGCCCAGGAGAACGGCCAGACCGGCCTTGCCCAGGCTGCCGACCCGATACCCATTCCATTGCAACATGTTAGGAGGCACTTCGGAACCGACAGTGATGGATTCGACTCGTTCAGACTCGGGATCATGGTGGGCATCAATGGTGCCAAGCCTCGTCTGTACAATTTCGACACCGGGTCGGATCAGTTCAACGCGGAGATCGATTCGAGTGTCCCTGGCGTAAAGCCGATGCCCGGCAGCAAGCCCAAAATATACGCCTATGGAGACGGCACCTATGGCGATTGGGTACAACAGGTCCGGTTCGACAGCCTGTCCTATTACGATCCGGATCATCCCTCGGAGCCTATCGTAACCTTCGACGGCGGCTTTGGCGCTGCTCGGGTGTTGGATTACGTCTACACCAAGGATTTCAGCGGCTTCGAGGATGCGAATGTGACGCAAAAGCCCGTGGGCCACCCCAGCGGTACACCGGTCTATGCGGATCTTAATGCGCGCGAGAGCATGCAGAAAGGCGAACCCGGTGATTCGCCGCCGTTTTACGGCACCTTTGGAGCCGGCGATTTTATCAATAAGGGGGACCAGACCGCCGCTCCAGCCAGTCAGACACAAAGCGGCTATGTGGTCTCTGCCAATGCAAATCTTGGAGACAAGACGATACCGGGCTGCGCTCCCTGCCTGACGCTGAATTTGTCCCCCAGTCTGAGGTCTCAGTTCACGGCCCTAATTCCGTGGGGCGAACTGGTGGACTACGAAGACACTCAGAGGAAATTTCCACGATCAGGCGCGAACGCATCCAATGAGTTCGAAGGGTCTTACCGTTATACAATTTCTTTTGATCATAAGGGAAAGAAGCAATCGGTTGATTTCAGCGGACCTGTTTTATTGGATACAGGAACGCACAATTTTATTTTTGTTACGACAAAACCTATTTTAGATAAGCTTCGGTCGAGAGGACTTAATATTGGTGAGAATAGTGATGAGTCAATCGACATCAAGTTTTTTGGATTCGATGATAGTATCAATAACCATGAATATGATGGTGTCGACATTTTCCGCCAAAGCGATGAGGGTGATGGCAATGGAGTTACTGTCGGGCTGCCCTTCTTTCAGTCCAATTCCGTAATGTATGATCTGGAAAACAAGACGACCGCATATTCACCCTATTTTGTCAGCGCTGCTAACTTTACGACAGACACGGCCGCCGAGGATCAAGTGCAGCTGAATCGCGCGACCAGCGAAATGGAATGGCTCGGACTGGCCGGCATCATCTCCGGCGCCGGCGACTTCACGATCGAGAAGGACGCGGACGTGCGCATGACCGGGGCCAACACCTACACCGGCACAACCCACATTGCGGCCGATGGGTACCTTACTCTGGCCGGGCCGGGCAGCGTCGAGCATTCCTCGCGCGTCACGGTCGACGGTGTGCTCAACCTCGACCAGAAAGGAAACCACCTGAAGTCCTGGGGAGTGGCGCACTCCCTGAACGGTACGGCCATTCGCAACCTGAACGGAAAAGGCGAGGTCTATCTGGGTGCGGGCAGACTGATCCTGACAGAAGCCAACGGGCAATTTGATGGAACCATAGCGGACTTTGATGACGCCGGCGGCATGAGCGGCGGCCTCGTTGTCGCCGGCGGCAAGCTGACGCTGAGCGGCAAGAACACCTATTCAGGCGTGACGGAAGTCGCGTCAGGGGCGCAGTTGCGCGTGACCGGGTCCTTGACCGGCGACGTTTCCGTCTCGGGACTCCTTGCCGTTGACGGGGAAGTCTCCGGCAAAGTCACGGTCAAGGAAGGCGGCAGGCTAACCGGTTCGGGAAAGGTCGGCAGCGTCACGGTCGCCGAAGGTGGCAAAGCGGATCCAATGAAAACCAGATAATAGGAAAGGGAAATCGATGAAAACCGCAATTCTGACTGCTGCCATGGTTCTGGCCATGCCGACGTTCACCTTTGCCCAGGACAAGTGCTACGCCGCCGCCAAGGATCAGGCCTCGCTGAATGCGTGCGCCGATGCGGCGTTCAAGAAATCCGACAAGAAGCTCAATGAGCTTTACAAGCAGATCGAAGCCCGCCTGAAGGACGATGCGGATACCAGGAAGCTTCTTGTCCAAGCTCAACGGGATTGGGACAAATTTCGCGACGCCGAGTGCAGTTTCCAGACTTCAGGAGCGGCCGGAGGAAGCGTAATGCCGATGCTCACCGCGCAGTGCATGGACAGCCTGGCGCAATCCCGGGTCAAAGCCTTCGAGGGTTACCTGAAATGCGGCAAGCAGGGCGATCCGATGAGTTGTCCCGTTCCGGCCGCGAATTGACACGACGGTGTCGGGATGAAGAACTTCATAGCATCTGCAGTGCACTTGATAGCTGGGCTGTTGCTGGCGGCAGTTGTTACGGTCGCAAGTGCCGCTGAGATCCCCGAAGGGGACTATTACATCGTCGCGAAGCATTCCTACAAAGCGCTCACTGCCTTTGAAGGCAGGCATGGCGAGATCGTGCTTGGTCAGTCCGCTCGCAAACCCAAGGATGGTCCCGCGCAGCTGTGGACCATCACCAGGGCGACCCGGGAAACGAACGGCGCAACCTATCAGATCCGGTCTCGACGATACGGAACGTATCTTGCTGGGGGCGACGAAGACGAAAACGGGAATACGAGTGTCGTCCTCAAGGACGAGCAGTCCGCTGAGGGGCAGGCATGGCGCTTCAAGCCGCATCTGAACAGCTATGGCATCGAGCTGGATGACAGCGGCACGACGCTCAACGTCAGGGCCAATGAACGTGCGGACGACGCTCAGATCATCGTCTATGACGCCAGCCTGGACGATAACGCCCAGTGGTTGCTTTATCCGGCCGGCAATGGCGACCGACCGGCAGCGGCGTCGGCAGCGGTGTCGGAATTCGACAATCTGAACGAGCGCTATCGCCTCGCTCCGATGCCTGCAGCCACACCCGAGGCCAATAGGCTGAGACGCACGAAGCTGATGGACGATCAGCCAAGCGGTGTGTTCGTGAGAAAGGGAGAGGCAGTATCGGTTACGGCCGAAGGCCTGCCGCCTTCCCCCGACGGCTTGATGATCATGATCGGCCCGATGAACAGCTTCTATGACGAAAGACCCCAGGATGACCCGCAATTGGTCATTGCCAAGGAAGGGCGCACCGACTTCACGGCGAAGCGCGACGGGCTGATCCATTTCCGCTACGCCTACAGCGGCTTCAGTGCGGCTCTGCCTCCGATCGACGTGGCAATCGTGCGCGGCGGCAGTTCGACCCCCCTCTACGTCAAGGGAAAAACAAGCTTCGAAGACTGGCGTAAAATGCTCACCGACATGCCCGGTGCGCCATTCGTCGAGATGATAAGCGAGCGTGTTGCCATTACCGCGACCCGCAAAGTCTATATGAGGGCGCCTCAGGGCGACCCTGCGGAAATTCTCGACACCCTCGAGCAAATTCTAGGCTGGTACGATGCACTATCCGGTCTCGACGGTTCCTCCAAACTTCATCGGGCATCCCGTTTGCGCATGCACTATCAGCAGGACACGGTGACACCGGCGAAGGTCTTCGACGACGGCATATACATGTACGCAGGCAACTATTTTATGGGTGTCCCCGGCAGCAACATGGGTGATTTGCTGGACGTGAATAAGCTGCGACAAGCGTGGTCGATCTGGCATGAAACCGGCCATATGTACCAGCAGGAGGATTGGACCTGGGGCGAGATCGTAGAAACTACGGTCAATATCTATTCCCTCAATGCCCAGGCACATTTTGGCCATCCGTCCCGTTTGAAAGAGCGCGATGACTCTACCGGCAAGACGCCGCTGGATCTGGCGGCGCGATATCTGGCGCGGAAGACGCGCGATTTCGACAATGAAAAACAAATGCGTGCCAGCGCGGATGACGACGATGAGCTTTGGGTGCGGCTGGTCATGTTCGATCAATTGCGCCGGGGTCTCGGCGAGGACTTCTATCCGAAGCTTCACCGATATTACCGCGAGCATCCACTGGACGATGCCAATAAGCAGGATGCGGTCAAGGTACAAACCTTTATCCTGCGTGCCAGTACGGTCGCAAATCAGGACCTGACCCGGTTCTTTTCCGATTGGGGGCTGCACATAGAACAGGAAACCGCCGACAGATTGAAGCGTTTGAATCTGCCTCCAGCAGATCCTCAACTGTCGCGCGTTGGTCTGAATGTTGTTTCACGGTGAAGCCGGCGGCGAGCGTGATGCCGGAGCCAGACACGAAAGGATGCGGGGGTATCGGCATTGCGTGAGGGGCTAAAGGAGGTGGATTGTGAAACGCTATAGATCACTGCCCGCAGTAACGATTGCAGCATCTGCGCTGTTGGCATGTGCTGTGCCAGCGACAGCCCAGGGCGACCTCGGCTTCGACGTCAACGTCACGCTGTCCAAAAAAGCAGCCGCCAAGCTCGCGACTGAAAAGGAAGGGATCGTTGTCCTCGCCTCCTATTACGGTGACCCGAAGCGGAGTGCCGAGAAGCACGCCAACGAAGTCGGCCAGATCGATCTCACGCCGCAGGACGAAGAGGTCGAGATAGCGGGCACAGCGGGCCACGCCCACATCGGCGGCACAAAGGTCGACACGAAGCGTCTCGACTGGCTTGCCGGCCCTCCCGAGGTCAACGTCAACGTTGCATCCGCACGCAAGAGCAGTCCGGACAATCTGCTCAGCTGCGATTTCATCGACGGTCCACTAAGCGATGTCCAAAGGAAGCCTGTGACGCTTCATTGCGGATTGATCGAAGAAAATGTGGACACGAAGTTGAGGCCATAAGGCCTACAAAATCATGCCGCCTCGTTACCTGCGTCAACGCAGATTATCGGCGGCATGACCTGCTTTACTTAAGGAGGTAAAGGTTCTCATGCGCCCATTATTCGCTACCTGTTTCTGCCTGGCCATCATGTCCTTGCCTGCCGCCGCCTACGCCGAGCGCCGTTGTGGCTGGTACTCCAGCCCGACACCCGGCAACCTCGTCCTGACCGACAGTGACGGGGATTGGTGGATCCAGATGCAGGGGCGACCGGATCCCAAAGGCATCGACAATGTGCCGGCCTTTGACGAGCGGCAATTCGTCGAGACCAATGTGCCTGGTTCCGGCCACGGCTACGGATGCGCGTGCATGACCGTCGTAACCAACGCCAAGCAGCAAAAGATCACCAGAATAATCTCGGGCGAAATCCTTCCGCTCGTGCGCTGTCGCAACGACAGATCGCTGCCTAACCCGGACGGATAGTCATGACCAGGAACCGGCGACAGTCAGGAAACGGCGCCTCTCCTCCAATCGCTTCTGGATCGAAGGGACGGACCGGCGATGCTTCCGTAATTAAACATCTGATGGGTTCAGCTTGTGGAACCGATCGAAGACGGGACCGCGGAGAAGCCGCGGCCAATATTCGGAAACGTCAACCAGATGGCGCCGTAGCGCCACAAGTTACCGAAAAGCATCATGATCCGGCTGGTCTTTCTTTTTCTTGGGGCGCGTGCGCTGAAACCCATCTGGCAGCTCCTGACTGCGGCAGGCGTCATCTGGATGCTTGTCGGGGTTGCCATCCTGTTCGATCTGAGCGATGGCGCGCTCTCCGTCGCGCTGGATACGCTCGCCATATTCCTGGTAGTCGAGGGACTGGTCGAGATTGCCGCGGCCATATCCGTCGGACTTCGCCAGCATTGGATTGATACGCTGCGTGGCATCGCATTTCTGTTCGCGGCGTTTCTGGTCTTCGACGTCCCCTGGGACAACAATATCGGCGCGGCAATCGTGTTCGGCACTGCCTTCCTGGTTGACGGGCTCTTTCGGATCGGCTCCGCTTTGGTGATCCACAACCCACGCTGGCGGGTGGGGATTATCGCCGGCCTGATCGAGATCAGCCTGGCCATCGGCATCTTGATGTCCTGGCCGGTCCCGCACCAGCTGACAGTTCCATTTTGCTTTGCGCTCCTTCTGCTGACATCCGGCTATGCACTTGTGCGGATGGCCCTGCCATTACGGCAATTGCCGGAAGGCGGCTCGATCACCTCCCTGCCGCTTTATGCGGCCCGAAACTGGCAGGGTCGCGTGGCCCGCCCGGTCATTCCCGCAAACGGCGATGTCTGGGCCAAGGCGGACGAGGTCCTCAATGTCTATGTCTGGACGGCTGTCGGTTCGATAAAGGACCCGGAGCGCAGGATTCTAATCGACCGGTATGTCGCGGCAGTCGACAAGAAAGGCGTGATCTCAACGGGCCATTCCGCGCTGGAAATGCCACCGGACCTTTACATCAGCCACTATCCGTTCGACGACATCGACCACAGCCCTGACGACTTCCGGGCCATTCTCTCGGCGGGACATGAGAATGATGTAGCTGGGCGGTTCAACGAGTCCCTTGCACAGGAATCGGCCGACTGGTGTGAGCCGGACCAGAAGGTGACGTTCCACAGGTTCAATCCGCAAGCCCTGAGGATATTCTGGGAAGCATATTCTCAGGACAAGACCTACAATCTCACGGCCCGCAACTGCTCGACAACCGTTATCCAGGCACTCGATGCGGCTCTGGAGGGCGCATCGTACAACGGCCATGTTTGGCGGGATCTCTTCAAGATCATCAGCAACCCGCAATTCTGGTTGTTGCGGCTCGTGCGCGGCCGGGCTGAGGCCTTGACGTGGACCCCTGGGCTCGTTCTGGACTATACGCGCCTCCTGCGCAGCGTTGTTGAGCACAGCGACCGGCGCTGGAGAAGCAAGCTCTCCGACGCGTTCAGCACTGGCCGCAAGCTCGCCCATGTGGCCGAGCGCGACGGGGCGCCTGCATGATGAGCGGGCTTGTGCGCACGTCAGCGGTCGTCATCCTGACCGCCGCAATCTTCGGGCTGACCTATGGCCTCAGCGCACCGCTGATTGCACTTGAGCTGGCGGAAGCGGGCTATTCCGAAAGCCTTATTGGGGCGAACAGTGCCATGTACGCCATCGGTGTACTTCTGGCGGCCCCCTACCTGCCCCGCCTTGCACAGCAGCTTGGATTTGTGCGGCTGGCGAAGGGAGCTCTAATAGCATCGGGCGGGTTGTTCGTCTTTTTTCCCTTGGCACCGTTTCTTTGGGTCTGGTTTCCCTTGCGTGCGGCTCTCGGAGCGGCGTCAGAGACGCTGTTTGTCGTTTCCGAAACGTGGCTCAACCAGCTTGCCGGTGAGAGAAACCGGGGACGAATGATAGCAATCTATATGACCGCTCTTTCCTGCGGCACCGCAATTGGCCCTGCCATCCTGGTCCTGGTCGGACGTGAGGAGTCTCTTGCTTTCATTGTCGGCGCTGCAATAGCACTTGTCGCTTGCGTGGTCCTGATCGTAGGTAGGCCCGATGCAGCCAAGCCAGCGCGCGAGGATATCGGCAATCCGTTTCGGTACCTCAAACTAGCGCCAGTGGCGGTTGCTTCCTCAGTCTTGAACGCCGCATTGGAAGCGGCCGGTCTCAGCCTATTGCCGCTCTATGCCATCCGCCTTGGATGGCCGGAGCATTCAGCGACGCTCCTGTTAACCGTGCTCCTTATCGGCTCGATCCTGCTGCAATTGCCCATCGGCTGGCTCGGTGACCGAATGGATCGCCGGTGGCTGCTGATTGCCCTTGCGGCAATATCGGCGCTTGGGGCGCTTGCATCGCCCTTGGCCTTCTTGCACCCGTGGTTTTCCTATTCCCTGCTTTTCCTGTGGGGAGGTGCCTTCGTCGGCATCTATACGACTACGGTCGCCATGCTCGGCGAGGCTTACAAGGACGCAGAATTGCTCAGCATCTATGCGTTGCTCTCCATCGCCTGGGGTATCGGCGCGCTCCTGGGGCCGCTCATCGCCGGCATGGCGATGGAAAGTTCACCGCATGGTCTGCCCGTCTTCGCTGCGATCACCTGTGGCGGATTCATGTTGTTTGTCGGCTCGCGGGAGGAGATATGGAAACGAGGCAGGGTGGTATGACGATTGCGGCATCTGTATTGTTGGCGGGTGCCGTGCCGGCAACGGCCCAGCCGACATGAGCTTCGACGTTAACGTCACGCTTTCCAAAAAAGGCAGCTGCCGAGCTCGCGGCTGAAAAGGAGGGGATCGTTGTCGTCGCAAGCTCTCGAGCGAAAATCCTGGTGCGCTGTCGACGCGTACAGCCTAGGACATCCGGCCAAGAAAAAGGCCCGGCAAAACCGGGGCTTTTTCTTGGGGTTTCTGAACCTTATCAAAAGTTCGAAACGGGAATTTGGTGCCCAGAAGAGGACTCGAACCTCCACTCCTTGCGGAACACGGACCTGAACCGTGCGCGTCTACCAATTCCGCCATCTGGGCTGGTGCGCGCTCATTAAGCGGGCAAAGGATGAGTGTCAACGCGCTTTTTTGAAAGCCGCGTTCCTTCTCCGGCTCAGTGCTCCAGCACTTCCTTCGACGCTACCGTGGAATCGGCGTTGAGCGTGTAGATGATCGGCACACCGGTGCCGAGCTCGAGCTTGACGATCTCCTCGCCCGACTTGCCGTCCAGCGCCATGATCAGCGCGCGCAGCGAATTGCCGTGCGCCGCCACCAGCACGGTACCGCCGCGCAGCACATGCGGCTGCAGATCGTGCAGGTAATAGGGCCAGACGCGTGCGCCGGTGTCTTTCAGGCTTTCACCGCCGGGCGGCGGCACGTCGTAGGAGCGGCGCCAGATATGCACCTGGTCCTCGCCCCATTTTTTGCGCGCATCATCCTTGTTGAGGCCGGAGAGATCGCCATAGTCGCGCTCGTTCAGCGCCTGGTCGCGAATGGTCTCGAGGTCGCTCTGGCCGACGGCGTCAAGAATATGCTGGCAGGTCTTCTGCGCCCGGATCAGCGACGACGTAAAGGCGATGTCGAATTTCATGCCGCGCGCCCTGAGCTTGGCGCCGGCCGCCTTGGCTTCGGTATGGCCTAGTTCGGTCAGGTCGACGTCGCGCCAGCCGGTAAAAAGGTTCTTCAGGTTCCATTCGCTCTGGCCGTGGCGCACGAGCACGAGAGTTCTCGACATATTTGCTCCTTCAAATTTTGTGGATCAGCTTGTCAGGCCGAGCACGTCCCGCATCGAATAGAGGCCCGGCTTGCGGCCGCGCGCCCACAGGGCTGCCTTGACTGCGCCGCGGGCAAAGATCGCCCGGTCCTCGGCATGGTGGGCGAGCGTGATGCGCTCGCCGGTACCGGCCAACACCACACTGTGGTCGCCGACCACCGAGCCGCCGCGCAAGCTGGCGAAACCGATCGAGCCTGCCTTGCGCACGCCGGTATGGCCGTCGCGCGACCGCACGCTGTTCCCGTCAAGGTCGATGCCGCGCCCATTAGCGGCGGCTTCGCCGAGCAGCAGCGCCGTTCCCGACGGCGCGTCGACCTTGTGCCGGTGATGCATTTCCAGGATCTCGATGTCGAAATCGTCGGCATCGAGCGCGCGCGCCGCCTGCTCCACCAGCACCGCCAGCAGATTGACGCCGAGGCTCATATTGCCTGACTTGACGATCGTCGCGTGCCGCGCCGCCGCCGCGATCTTCGCATTGTCCTCGGCCGAACAGCCGGTGGTGCCGATGATGTGGGCGATGCGCGCCTGCGCCGCGTAGCCGGCGAATTCGACGGTCGCCGCCGGGTTCGTGAAATCAAGCACGCCATCGGCCTTGGCGAAGGCCGGCAGCGGATCGTCGCCGATCGCCACGCCGAGCCGGCCGACGCCGGCCAGCTCGCCGGCATCCTTGCCGATATGGGGCGATCCGGCCGGCGCGATGGCGCCGGCGACGCGCGCGCCCGGTATGGTGTAGATGGCGCGGATCAGCGCCTGGCCCATGCGGCCGGCCGCGCCGACCACCACCAGGCCCATTTCACTCGCGGTCGGCATGTCACTCATGAATGTCTCCCGACCACCTTTTTCGCGCGGACATTTTGCGCCGCACTCTGGATTGGCTTGCCGTCATCGACAAGCCCCAGCCCTTTCCTGCCTTGCACCCGGTGGAACCGGGCATAGACGCTGTGCGGGTCGGCCATCAGCGAGGCGTGCGTGCCCTGTTCGACCAGCCGGCCCTGCTCCAGCACGATGATATGGTCGGCATTGACCACCGTCGACAGCCGGTGCGCGATGACAATGGTGGTGCGCCCTTGCATGACATGGGTCAGCGCCTGCTGGACGCGGGCCTCGGCCTCGTTGTCGAGCGCCGAGGTGGCTTCGTCGAGCAGCAGGATCGGCGCCGCAATCGATACGCGCTGGCGCTGGCCGCCCGACAGCGTCACGCCGTTCTCGCCGACGGGCGTGTCGTAGCCTTGCGGCTGCTGGCGAATGAAATCGTCGGCTGCGGCCTGTTGGGCGGCGCGTTCAATCTCGGCGTCGGTGGCGCTCAGACGTCCGTAGCGGATGTTGTCGCGGATGGTGCCTTCGAACAGATAAGGCTGCTGCGAAACATAGGCGATCGAGCCGCGCAGCGAATGCTTGGTGACCTTTGAAATGTCCTGGCCATCGATATCGATGCTGCCCGACTCGACGTCGTAGAAGCGCTGCAGCAGCGCAACCAGCGTCGTCTTGCCGGCGCCCGAAGCTCCGACGATGGCGGTCACCTTGCCGGCAGCGGCGACAAAGCTCAGATCCTGCAGGACCGGCGCCTCTTCGACATAGCGGAAGGACACATTGTTGAAGCGCACTTCGCCAGAGGTGAATTTCGCCTCGGCGGCTCCCGGCACGTCACCCTGCTGCGGCTCGAGGTCGAGAAGCTCGTAGATCATGCGCGCATTGACCAGCGACTTTTCCATGCCGACCTGCATACGCGCCAGCCGCCTGGCGGGGTCATAGGCAAGCAGCAGGGCGGTGATGAAGGCAAACACCGCGCCCGGCGGCTGGCCGCCGACAGTCGCCCGGTAGCCGGAATAGGCGATGACGCCGGCGACGGCGAAGCCGGCCAGCATTTCGGAGATCGGCGTCAGCCGTTCCGAGACGCGGGCGATCTTGTTTGCCCGCTGCTCGGCGCCGGCGACGAGGCCGCCGATGCGCCGCGACAGCTCGTCCTCCAGGGTGAAGGCCTTGACGATAGCGATGCCTTGCGTCGCTTCCTGCATGGCGCCGATCAGCCGCGAGTTGATCTGCACCGATTCGCGAGTGATGCGACGTACCCGGCGCATCAGATAGGTGACACTGTAAATTAAAGGCGGCCCGATCAGCAGCGACATCGCCGAGAGCACCGGGTCCTGCCAGATCATGACGCCGACCAGCGCGACAAGCGATACGGCATCGCGTGCCAGCGATGTCAGCGTCATCGACAGGAGATCGCGGATGCCGTTGACGTTCTCGTTGATCTGCGCGGCGAGCCGGCCCGAACGGGTGTCGTTGAAGAAACTGACGCCGAGCTTCATCAGGTGGTCGAAGATGCGGCGCTGATAGCGCGCCACCAGATTGTTGCCGATCTTGGCCAGCGTCACTGCCTGGCCGTAGCTGGCCAGCCCGCGCAGCATGAAGGCGGCCAGAATCGACACGCTGATCAGCGCGATAAGATCGCTGCGCTGCTTGTAGAAGATCTGGTCGATGACATCCTTCATGATCCAGGCGGTGAAGGCGGTCGTCGCCGCGATCGTCACCAGGCACAGCACGGCAAGAACATAGTACCAGCGGTAATCGCGGCTGTTCTCGGCGATGATGCGGCGGATCACCGCCACGATCTCGCCGGGCCGGACTTTCCCTTTGGTTGGTGCTGGAAGTGTCAAGTTGGAGCGCTTTGTGGTTTTGGTTCGGCCGGGCTGCAATTCGGCAACGTCTTAACGCCGCAATGACGGCTTGCCTATGGCCGAGAATGGCGAAACTTCGTCGCGGCGCAGCGTGTATCCTAGACCCGCCAGCGCCGCCCCGCCGTCTGCACGCCGAACAGCGACGGATTTCTGGCATAGGCGGCCAGCCCTAAAAGCGCCGCCAGCGGATGGGTGATGACATAGACCGGCATGCTGCGCATCAGGGCACTGTGCGGCGCCTTGTCCTCGAAGGCGGCGCGGAAATTGCCGGTCCGCAGCGCCGGCAGGATTTTTTGCGCGATGCCGCCGGTGAGAAACACGCCGCCGCGGCTCATGAACACCAGAGCGAGGTCACCGGCGGTGCGTCCCAGGCAGGTGACGAAGATCGACAGCGCCTCTTCGGCCACCGGATCGTTCTTTGCCAGCGCCGCGGCGGTGATCTCGGCGGGCGTGGTAAAGGGCGACGGCTTGCCGTCCGCCTTGGCCACCGCCCGGTAGGCATTGACCAGGCCGCGCCCGGACAGGATCTGTTCGCCGGAGATGCGGCCCTCGAGCTTCTCGATATGCGGAAACACCTGGAAATCGCGCGGCGAGCGCGGGCCGATATCCATATGGCCGCCCTCGCCGGGCACCGGTATCCAGTGATGCAGCGCATAGACCAGCCCGGCGACGCCGAGCCCGGTTCCCGGGCCGAGCACTACCCGCCCGGAATTCGGTTCCGGCGCGTCACCGCCGATCTTTTCCATATGCTCTTCGCCGAGCGCGACGACGGCCAGCGCCTGCGCCTCGAAGTCGTTGAGCACCACGACGTCGCTGAGACCGAGACTGGCGAACATCTGTCTCGGCTTGACGATCCATGGGCAATTGGTAAGCGGGATCTCGTCGCTTTCGACAGGACCGGCTACCGCCAGCACAGCTGAATTCGGCCGGACCGACGAGCGGTCGAGCACGGCCGACTGGATCGCCTCGTCGATCGTATTGAAGTTGGCGGTCTGGACGATCGTCGGCTCGCCGGCTTCGGAATTCGCGTCAAGCACGATCGAGAAGCGCGCATTGGTGCCGCCTATGTCGCCGATCAGAATCGGAAACCGCAACAGAGTGTCGTCGTCGCTTACGCCTGGCATGCTCTCGTCCGTTCCCGACGCGTATCGCCGTTCTCTCGTTGACTAGCGCATGACCGCAAAAAGGGAAATCGGTTTTCGAAGTGGAGATGCACGGATGCAGACAGCGAACACGCTGCCCGCATCAGTGCCCCGGTCGTGGCCGCGGCAGCGGAATGCGGATCTCGGGGGTCGCCACAAAGGCGTTCGCCGAGGCCGGAAGCGCTGCCGCGCCGGCTGCGACCGTCGGCGGCGGCGAAGGCTCTGCCGCGGGAGCGGGTACGGCCGCGATCGGCACGCCGTCGCCATAATAGGTGACTGCTTCCGCCGAGGCCGGAGCCGGCGCGTCGAGCACGAACTGGCATTGCCTGGGCAGGTTCGCCATCGTCATCACGTCGCGTGCCTTCGGCTTGTCCGGATTCTTGTTGGGGCGCCACGGCTCCTCGGTGAACCACCAGGCCAGCGCCTGGTCGCAGCCATCGCCTGGCGCCGTCGCTTCCTGCGCCTTGCAGTCGGGTGACCCAGGCTGGCAGCCGATACGAATGTGGAAGTGGTAATCGTGGCCCCAGAACGGCCTGACCTTGCGCAACCAGCTGCGGTCGCCTTTGACCGTGTCGCAGAGCTTCTTCTTGATCCCTGGATTGACCAGGATGCGCTCGACTTCGGGATAGCTCGCGGCGCGCCTCAACAGCCGCGTGTGCATCGGCGTCCACAGGCCATCCTTTACCAGATGGGTCTTTTCATCGACCATCAAGGTAGCGCTGATGTTTTCGCGCTCTTCGGTCGAAAGCTTGCGGTCGGGCATCGGCGTCAGCCAGATGTCGGCGTCGAGGCCGATCTGGTGCGAGGCATGGCCGGTAAGCATCGGTCCGCCGCGCGGTTGCGAGATGTCGCCGATCAGCAGGCCCGGCCAGCCGTCGGCTGCAGCATCGCGTGATAGTTTCTCGATTAGCGCGATCATTGCCGGATGGCCCCAACGGCGGTTGCGCGACGGTCGCATCACCTCCCAGTGCCGGCCGTCCATGGGCAGCGCGACGCCGCCGGAAAAACAGCCTTTGGAATAAAAGCCGATCGATTGCGCTGCTGCGAGTGCCGGCAGCTTTTTGGCGCCGAACAGCTCTTTTGCCCGTTGCTCGGCGCTCGCCGTTTGCGCGGCAAACGTTAGGCCGGCGACGGCCAGTGCTGCCGTCAGCAGCAGTGTTTTTCCCGGCAAGGCTCGCTTTAACGTCTTCCCCAAGCTGGACCCCTCCGCGATTTGAACCGCATCATACCACGCCCCGCGCAACGTATCGATCACGACCGTTTCATCGGACTGCGCGCCTCGCCGTCGCGCCAGTCGCCGCTCGCCCACATGGCGTCGAGAGCCGAGCGGTAGTCGGGGAAGCGAAAGCCATAGCCGGCCGCCTTGATCGCCGCGTTGGCGACACGCTTGTTCTCGCCATAGAAGGACCGCGCCATGGGCGAAAGTTGGGCGGTCTCGAACGGAATTTCGGGCGGCGGCTCGATGCCCATCAACCTGGCGGCATAGGCGACGACGTCCTGCGGCGGCGCCGGCAGGTCGTCGGTGACGTTGAAGATGCCGCCGCGATCGCCTTCGGCTAGATGCCAGAGAGCGCCGGCAATATCGTCGCAATGGATGCGGTTGAACACCTGGCCCGGCTTGACCAGTCGCCGGGCGGTGCCGTTTTCGAGATTGACCAGGGCGTTGCGGCCCGGCCCATAAATGCCGGAAAGCCGCAGGATCGCCACCGGCCGGTGGATGTCGTGGCCCAGTTGCAGCCAATCCTGCTCGGCTGCGACACGCATCACCGACCGCTTCGACAACGGCCGGCATTCGGCGGCCTCGTCCACCCAGTTGCCGCCATGGTCGCCATAGACGCCGACGGTGGAGAGATAGGCGATCCATTCGAGCTCCGGCATGTTGGCCACGATCACCTCGCGTGCCGCGCCCAGCACCGGGTCGCCGGCCTCGTCCGGCGCGACCGAGACGACGAGATGGGTTGTCTTCCCAAGCGCATCGCCGATTTCGGAAGTCAGCGTGCCATCGAAACGCAGCGGCACGATACCGGCTTGCCGCAGCGCCGCGAATTTTTCCAGCGACCGTGTTGTACCGAAGATCGTTGTGTCGGCATCCCTGTTGGCGCCGGCGAAGGCCCTGCCCGAATAACCGGCGCCGAAGATGAAAATCTGCTTTTTTGTCATGTATGGGCCTCGATCGGCTTTGGCAGGGCCAGAAGCCATTCGCCTCTTACCGCCTCGTCACCTTCTACTTGCAAAGCGGCTGCGGCACGTTCGGCAAATTCCTGACCCGGCACTAGCCGCGACAGCGCCCATACTGCGGCGCCGCGAACCAGCGGCGAGGCATCGTCGAGCAGCGCGCGGACGGCGCCGGCCAGCGACAAGTCCTGGGAATTGCCGGCCGCGATCAGCACGTTGCGGATAAAACGGTCGCGGCCGATGCGCTTGACCGGCGAGCCCGAAAAAAGCGCGCGGAAGGCAGCGTCGTTCAGGCAAAGCAGCTCGGCGAGCGGCGGTTCGCGCAAGTCCGCGCGGGCGGCAAGCTTAGCCTCGGAGGCAGCTTGGGCGAACTTGTTCCACGGACAGGCGGCCAGGCAGTCGTCGCAGCCATAGATGCGATTGCCGATCTTTTCCCGGAACTCATGTGGGATCGGTCCTTTGTTCTCGATGGTGAGGTATGAAATGCAGCGCCGCGCATCGAGCCGGTAAGGCGCCGGAAAGGCGTCCGTCGGGCAGGCGTCGAGACAGGCGCGGCAGGAGCCGCAATGATCGTCCTCAGGCGCGTCCGGCACCAGCTCGGCCGTCGTGAAGATGGTGCCGAGGAACAGCCAGGAACCATGGGCGCGGCTGACCAGGTTGGTGTGCTTGCCTTGCCAACCGAGGCCGGCCGCCTCGGCCAGCGGCTTTTCCATCACCGGCGCGGTGTCGACAAACACTTTGACGTCGCCGCCGGCGCGCGCAACAAGCTTGCCGGCGATCGCCTTCAGCCGGCCTTTCATGACGTCATGATAATCGCGGTTCTGCGCATAGGCGGAGATCGCGCCGCGATCGCGTTTTGCCAGGATGTCGCGCGGGTCGCGGTCGGGGCCGTAATTCATCGCCAGCACGATGATCGAGCGGACCTCTGGCCAGAGCGCCGCTGGTTTGCCTCGCCGCTCGAGCGTTTCGGCAATCCAGCCCATCGAGCCGTGAAAGCCGTCGGCAACGAATTCGGCCAGCCGTTCCGGCGCCCGCGGAATCGCATCGGGCGTTGTGACGGCGACGGCGTCAAAGCCGGCGTTCCGCGCCTCGCGGTCGATCAGCGCGCGCAGCTTTGCCGTATCAGAAATCGAGGTCCGCATAATGTGACACCGGCGACAGGCCACGCACCCGGTCGGACAGAAGCGGCCGGAACGAAGGCCGTGATTTCACCCTTGTATACCATTCGCGCGCGGCGCTGTGTTCGCGCCAGTCGATCTCGCCGAGATAGTCGAGCACCGACAGTGCCGCCGCCGCCGCGAGATCGGCATAGGTGACCTTGTTGCCGGCCAGCCAATGACGGGTGCCGGCCAGCCAGTTGGTGTATTTCATGTGCTGGCGGATATTGGCGCGGGCGGCGCGGATCGCCGCCGAATCGGGCGAGCCGCCGCCCGCTGTTTCCGGCATGACCGGCTTCAGAACGCGCTCGCGCACCAGATGCCGGGTAACCTCGCTTTCCGCCTTGTTGAGGTACCAGTCGGTCAGCCGGCGGATTTCGGCGCGCTCCATCGGATCCTCGGCGAATAGCCGCTTGTCGCGCTTGAGTACGCCGCGCGTCTCGTCGAGATATTCGGCAATGACCACTGCGCCGACGATCGGCACGTCGCCTTCGGCGAGCAGGATCGGCAGCGTGCCGGCCGGGTTCAGCGCCAGGAACTCCTTGCGCCGCGTCCACGGCTTCTCTTCGATCAGTGCCAGTTCCTCGCCATACTCGCCAAAGGCGAGGCGGACGAAGCGGCAGCTGGCGAACATCGGATGGTGGAAAAGCGTCAGCATGGTCCCGCGATAATAGAGCGCACTGGCAAATCGCCGGCTGCGCCGGTAAGTCTTGGCCGCCCGATTCAGGGGCTGTCAGGGTGCTGCGACCTATAGGGGGAGTTCCGCGCCGTGACAAGCAAGCCGTTTTCTCAAGCCCTCCCTCCAACGCCGAGGTTGCCATGGAAAGCCAGACCGTCGTCGAAGCGCTGCTGCTCGGCATGCTCGAGGGCCTGACCGAGTTTATTCCGGTGTCTTCGACCGGTCATATCCTGCTCGCCGGCCATTTCCTCGGCTTTCATTCGACCGGCAAGGCCTTCGAGATCCTGATCCAGCTCGGCGCCATATTGGCGATCCTCAGCGTCTATTTCCGCCGGCTCTGGAAGATGCTGCTCGAACTGCCATACGATCGGCTGACGCGGCATTTCGTCCTTGGCATTCTCATCGCGTTCCTGCCGGCGGCCGTCGTCGGCGCGCTGGCGCATGATTTCATCAAGACGGTGCTGTTCGAATCGCCGCGGCTGATCTGCATCATGCTGATCATCGGCGGCGTCATATTGCTGCTGGTCGATCGCATGAAGCCGAAACCGTATTATCACGATGTCGAGCGGTTCCCGACCAGGCTTTATCTGCAGATCGGGCTGTTTCAGTGCTTGTCGCTGATCCCCGGCACATCGCGCTCGGGCTCGACCATCGTCGGCGCGCTGCTGCTCGGCGTCGACAAACGGGCGGCGGCGGAATTCTCCTTCTTTCTTGCTATCCCGACCATGGTTGGCGCCTTCGCCTTCGACCTGTTCAAGAACCGCAATGTACTGAGCAGTGCCGACCTGCCCATCATCGTCGTCGGCTTCGTTGCCGCCTTCGTCACGGCATTGATCGTCGTGCGCTTCCTGCTCGACTACGTCTCGCGCCACGGCTATGCGCTGTTCGGCTGGTGGCGTCTGGTCGTCGGCATCGTCGGCCTGGCGGGGCTGGCCATCTGGGGGTGAGCCGGCGCGGATAGCGCAATCCCGGCCGGAACTCTATTCTTGCCCCAAACCGCGCCATACGATCTTGTGGACGTATGGTTGGCAGGGGGAATGCATGAGCGAAGTTCTTGACGCCCTCGTTATTGGCGCCGGTCCGGCGGGGCTCGGCGTCAGCTATTTCTTGAAACGGCAGGGCTGTGACCACCGTGTGCTCGATCGAGGCCGGATTGGCGAAACGTGGCGAACGCAGCGATGGAATTCGTTTCGACTGAATTCGCCGACCATTCGCTCCATCTTACCCGGTGATTCCTACGAGGGGCCGGAGCCCTGGGGCGCGATAACCCACCACGAATTTGTCGCGTATCTCGAAGGCTATACCGAGCGGCACCGCCTGCCGGTAAGCACCCAAACTCCTGTTCAAGAGCTGACGAGAGACGATGGGATCTTTCGCGTCACTACGGCGGCTCGTGGCGTGCTTCTGGCGCGCAATGTGGTGATCGCCACCGGCGACCAGAACCGACAGGTCCGGCCACCAGGGTCGGCGGACTTGCCGGCGGCAGTTCGCCAAGTCGATTCTTCGGCTTATCGCAACCCGGCCGAGTTCGAGAATGGCGCGGTGCTGGTGGTCGGCAGCGGGCAGTCGGGCGGCCAGATCGCCGAGGACCTGGCGTTGGCCGGACGTGCGGTCTTTTTGGCGACCAGCCGCAACGGCCGTTGGGTGCGGCGCTACCGCGGGGGCAACATACTTAAATGGCTGACGATGTCCGGTTTTCTCGACGTTCCGCGCAAGGAACTCGTCCTCCCCTCCGGCAAGCTGCAGGCCCGCGCGCTGGTCGGCGCGACCCATACGATCAGCCTGCAATCGCTGAGCGCGCAGGGCGTGGTGCTGCTCGGCCGCTTCAGGGGCGTGGAGAATGGCAACCTCGTCTTCGGCGACGAACTCGACGACCATATGCGATTTGCCGACGAGGTTTCGGCGAATGCCAAGCGCCTGGTTGACGAGTATATCGAGCGCGCCGGCCTCGATGCGCCACCGGCCGAGGACGATCCGGGTGAGGCGATTGAACCGCGCTTGCCCGATCCGCCGATCCGCTCCCTCGACTGGACGGCGAGCAGCATCAGATCGGTGATCTGGTGTACAGGCTTCACCGGCGATTTCTCATGGGTTCGGCTTCCCGGCGCGCTTGATGCAGCCGGCCAGCCCGTCCATGAGGATGGCGTCGGCGCTGTTCCAGGTCTCTTTTTCGCCGGCCTCGATTTCGGATCGACGCGGAAGTCGGGCACCATACCGGCCATTCCAGAGGAGGCGGCCGCCGTCGTGGAGCGACTTGTCCAAGCGTGAGCCGACTTGCCACGGAACGACGCCTAAACGAGCGGTCGAACGCGGGTTGATGAACGTGCAAGAACATGACATCTCTGGCGCGATCAAGACGACGCACGCTGCCTTTTGTCGAAGCGCACCGACAATTTTCCGTAGTCGGATTGGCGCGAAAGCCAGAAATCGGCGGCACCCTCGATGCGCCGCCCCGATTCGCGGCCGACTGCATCCATGGCCTCCATCAGCATGCGGCGGCCTTGACCTCGGCTGGTCGTCGTCGGGCTGACAGCACTGGCGATATGGGGATGAGCCGGCGCAGTCGTTCGGAATGGTCGCCCTGGAGACGCCAAAGGAGGTGTATCAAGGCGCGCGATCGGTCAGCGCGCTCGCACCTTCCTCCGCGGCGCAATGTGCGCAGCAGTAGATGATGTCATCCTGTTCGACGCCATGTCCGATGATCCGGCATCCGCAATGCGGACACGTCGGAGCAAGTTTCTGGACCGCGCATTCGAAGCTGTCGAATGTGTAGGTCTCCTCGGCCATCGTCACTTTGAAAGCCTTGTCGTAGTCATTCCCGCATTGATCGCATCTGGCCATGGTTCTTTTCCTTCTTTCATTGGCTTCAAGCTCGACCAACCTGTCGCGCGGCGATAGGTTCCCGCCAGGATCAGAGGGCCGTCCTAAGGCGGAGACGAGCGCGAGCCTACGCCACGGCGCTGTTCGATCACGCGGATCACCTCGTCGATATCCCGCGGCTCGATGTCGAGTTCCCTCAGGCCCGGCGCGTCGATTGCTGCCACATTATCCTGACGCATAAGATCGATCTGGTTGCGCGTTATGGGGGCAGCCGGGAGGAGTTCCGCGACGCCAGCCAAGGCGTTCCATACAGCAAACGGCACCGGCATCAGCTTTACGTGCGTATCGAGCTGTCGGGCGATCTCCCGAAGCAGTTCCTTATAGGTATAGATACGCGGGCCCCCGAATTCGAATATGGATGAACCCTTGTGGCTTCGCCCGTCGATCAGCCGGCTCACTGCTTCCGCGACGTCGGCCACATAGACCGGCTGAAGCCGTGTGCCACCATCGCCGAACAGCGGATAGACCGGCAGGAGGCGTATCAGCCTCACAATGGTCGTGAGGAAAGCGTCGTCAGGTCCTGTCATGACGGCGGGACGCACAATGAAAGCGCCGGGAAATGCGTTTCCCACGGCAACTTCTCCGCGCCCACGTGCCCTTATATAATTCGAATCCGATTGAGGATCGGAGCCGATCCCTGAAATCTGGACGAACTGATCGATCTCGACCTTGCGCGACACGGCAGCGAGATCGGCCGCGGCTTTCACATGGACGCGTTCAAAGGTCTGGACGCCCTGCTCGACGTAAAGACTGACAGCATTCACGACTGCCTGTGATCCGGTAATGGCCGACCCGATCGAGGACGCATCCAATATATCCGCCTCGACTGCTTCGGGCATCCTTGTAATCGAGGAAAAGACCAAGGCCACGCGAGCCGGATGGCGAGATGCGGCGCGCACCGTGAAACCCCTTTCCAGGAGCCGCGTCACGATCCTGCGCCCGAGAAAGCCAGTTCCGCCGAACACGGTGACGATCCGTTCCTGGTTGAGATCGTCAGGATCCATTTGCCTCGCCATCCCTTGTCCTCGCACGCCTGCCACGAGGACTGCCCTGATCGGCATTTGAACCAGCCCGTCGAACATCAGGACGGTTGGAGAACAACGCAGGAACGCTTTTGTTCCAGTCAGTGCTGGGCGGAGACCAGGTCGACAAACCGATCGATTGAGCGAATCCAGGTGAGCGTCGGCACATGATCCAGGCAGCAAATGGCGCTACTTGCTTGTTCCCATCGACGAGACGACAGGCAATCGAATCTGAACCGGAGATCGCGGCAAAACCGACCCCACTTCGGGAATGACCTAGTTCCCCCCGTAAAAAACGTTCTCGACATGCACCGGCCAGCGCCACGGCAATACCGCCACCATGTCGAAGCGCACCGATAATTTTCCGTAGTCGGATTGGCGCGACAGCCAGAAATCGGCCGCGCCTTCGATGCGGCGCTCCGATTCGCGGCCGACGGCCTCCATCGCCTCGATCAGCGTACGGCGTGCCTTGACCTCGACGATCAGCACCAAATCGCCACGCCGCGCGATCAGGTCGATCTCGCCAAACCTGGTACGGTGGCGGCGGGCAAGAATCCGGTAGCCCTTCAGCATCAGCGCCGCCGCCGCCAGCCATTCACCGTGATGGCCGCGCCGGTAGGCCTTTTGCCGGCTGGCGCTCCGCCGTTCAGCCATCGCGGTCTCCGCCGGCCCCGTCTCTTCCGGCATTCCTGAGGTCGAGCAGCCGTCGGTAGAGCGTCTGTTTTTGGCCACCCGTCATCTTGGCGGCTTCCGCCGCCGCCTTGGAGGCCGGCATCTCGGCCGCCAGCGAAAGCAGCAGCCGGTCGATGTCTTCAGGCTCATCAGCGACCGCATCGGCCGGGCCGACGCAGATGACGATTTCGCCCTTAGGCGTATCGGCTGCCGCGTAATGGCCGGCGAGTGACTGCAGGGTGCCGGTCCGCATCTCCTCGAAAGTCTTGGTCAGCTCGCGGCCGATCGCCGCCTTGCGGGCGCCGCCCAGCACCTCGACCATGGCACTGAGCGTCTCGGCCAGCCGGCGCGGCGATTCGAAGAAGATCAACGTTGCCGGCACCGCCTTCAGCGCTTCCAGCCGCGTCAGCCGCTGGCCGGTCTTCACCGGCAGGAAGCCGGCAAACAGAAAGGCGTCCGAAGGCAGGCCGGATGCCGTCAGAGCGGCAAGTGGCGCCGACGGTCCGGGGATCGGCACGACACGAATGCCGCGTTCCAGCGCCTCGCCAACCAGCCGGTAGCCGGGATCGGAGATGAGCGGTGTGCCGGCATCAGAGATCAGCGCTACGCTCTGCCCGGCCAGCAGTGCCGCGATCAGCTTCGGCCCGGCCTCGGCGGCATTGTGCTCGTGATAGGCGGTGGTGCGGCGGCGGATGCCGTAGCGGTCGAGCAGGACGCGCGAAACACGCGTGTCCTCGCAGGCGACGATATCTGCGGCGGCGAGCGTTTCCAGCGCGCGCAGCGTGATGTCGGCGAGATTGCCGATCGGCGTAGCCACCAGATAGAGCGCCGGCTCGAGCGGCCGGGCGGCGATCTCGGTCTGCCCGACCACATAACTGCGTTTGGCCAATTCGCCGGTCACCTGCACAACTCCGTTCGACCCTGTTTGGCACGGCTCACGCCTGGTTGCAAAAGCCTGGGTTGCAAACGCCCGGTTCCAAACGGGGTCCCGACGTGAACCGGCCGCCATGCCTTTGCCATAGTAGGGAACGAAACCGTTGCCGGCGAATTTTAACCCTGATCTCGGGAGGAGCAGGATGGACAGCCTGACGATACAGGACGTTTTCGAACCCTATTATGCCGGCCGCAAGCGCTTCGCCGCGCCAGGCGACAAGAGCCTGCGTGGCAACGCGGATGGCGAGGCCAGGAAACCGCTCGCACGCCAGCCATTGGCAGAGAGCAAGCCCGTAACCGAAACCGACAGCACGACGGAGCACTGACCGGACGATGCCCAATCGCTTCGATATTTTCATCACCCGTCTCGAAACAAAAAGCGCCCGCGATGGCGCAGCATCACATCCCACAGGCGACCAGCATTCTGCCCCGCGCGACAAGAGCGAGATCAAGCAGACCCGCTCCGGAGAAGCGCATGCCGAGAAGGACCGCGGCAAGCGTCGTTTCAAGCACGACGCTTGATCCTCTTTTCGTCATCCTGGGACGGAGCAAGGAGCGCAGCGACGCGGCGCAGACGCCCGGATCCATGCCGTAATATTCAAGCGTTTCGACAGTTCAGAATTATTCTACCGCAGCATTCTTCGACAAGGGTAGCGGCATGGATCCTCGGGTCAAGCCCGAGGATGACGAAGGCGCAGTAGCGCGACAGCCTTCAGAGATATCGCGATACCTTCACCGCCAGCAACCGGACCAGTTCCGGGTCCATGAATTCATAGTCGTCGGGAATATCGAGGCAGATCACCCGAGCCTTCCTTAGACTGGCCCTGAATTTCTGCTGCAGTTTGCCGCGGTGCGCCTTTTCCATCACGAAGATGATATCGGCCCAGGCGACAAGTTCGTGCGTCAACGGAGTGTCGGCATCGTGATTGGTGCCGGCCGAAGCGACCTCGATGTCCCTGCGACCGGAAAACACCTGCTCCGCCGTCGGGCTGCGCAAGCGATTCTGGCTGCAGACGAAGAGAACGTTCTTCACCGGTACTATCTGGCCAGATCCGCCACGACGGCATCGAGCACGATCATGCCGGCCGGCGTGGCGCGCAGGCGGGCATTGCCGATCGGCGCCACCAGGCCTTCGTCCTGCAGCACCGACAGCCGTGCCGTCGACAGGCCGCGCCCGGAAAACGCCTCGTAGCGGGAAAGGTCGATGCCTTCCGCCAGCCTCAGCCCCATCAGCAGGAACTCGTCGGCTTCTTCCGATCGCGTTAGGATCTCGCCGCCGGTGACGCCATGGCCCTTGGCCTCGACCAGATTGGCCCAGGTCTCCGGCATTTTCTCGGCAATTGTCACCACGCGCCGCCCGCTCTCGACGAAACGGCCATGCGCGCCGGGACCGACGCCGACATATTCGCCATAGCGCCAGTAGGTGAGATTGTGCCGGCTTTCAGCGCCGGGCCTGGCGTGGTTGGAAATCTCGTAGGCCGGCAGTCCGTGCGCGGCGGTGATCTCCTGCGTCAACGCATAGAGATCGGCGGCAACATCGTTGTCTGGAATGATGAATTTCCTTGCTGCATGCAGTGCATGGAACGGCGTGCCTTCCTCGATGGTCAGCTGGTATAGCGACAGATGGTCGGCGGCGTGGCCGATCGCCTGCTCGAGTTCCGTCTGCCACGCTTCAGGCGTCTGGTCCGGCCGCGCGTAGATCAGGTCGAAGGACAACCGTGGGAAAATCTCGCGCGCCAGGCCGATCGCATGCAGGGCCTCATCGACATTGTGCAAACGGCCGAGAAAGCGCAGATCCTTGTCGTTCAGCGCCTGCACGCCAAGCGACACCCGGTTGACGCCCGCCGCGCGATAGCCGCGAAAGCGCTCGGCCTCGACCGAGGAAGGATTGGCCTCCAGCGTCACCTCGATGCCATCTGGTACCGTCCAGTTCTTCGCCACGGCATCCAGCACCGCCGCCACGGTCTGCGGCTTCATCAGCGACGGCGTACCGCCACCGAGAAAGATGCTTGTCACCTCGCGCGGCCCGGTGCGGCCGCGCATGGTCGCCAGCTCGGCCTCGAAGGCGCGCGCAAAACGCTCCTGGTCGACCGGCTGGTGGCGGACATGGCTGTTGAAGTCGCAATAGGGGCACTTGGCCGCGCAGAACGGCCAGTGGATGTAGACGCCGAAACCCGGGCTGCGGTCGAGCAGCATAGTCATGCGGCGGCCAATCGGGCTTGCGCGAATTTCTGGAAGGCGCGGGCGCGGTGCGACAACGCTGTCGGGTGGCCGGGCTTCCAGCCATGTTTTTCCTCAGCGGTCATCTCGCCGAAAGTCTTTTCGAACCCGTTGGGCAAGAACACCGGGTCGTAGCCGAAGCCGAGTTCGCCGCGCGGCGGCCATACCAGCGTACCCTCGACCTCGCCGCGAAAATATTCAGCTTGGCCGTCGGGAAAGGCCAGGCAGATGACCGCGACAAAGCGGCCCTTGCGCTGAGCAGGCGCGATCGCGCCAACTTCCTGCAAGGCCACTTCCGTGCGCTGCATGGCCATGCCGAAGTCGCGGGGGCCGTCCGGCGTCTCGGCCCAGTTGGCAGTGTAGACGCCGGGTGCGCCGTCGAGCGCATCGACACATAGGCCGGAATCGTCCGACAGCGCCGGCAATCCAGTGGCCTTGGCAGCGGCCAAGGCTTTTATGAGGGCGTTCTCCTCGAAAGTGGTGCCGGTCTCGTCCGGTTCCGGCAAGCCGTACTCCTTGGCCGACTTCGCTTCTATGCCGAACGGCGCCATCAGATCGGCGAATTCGCGCAATTTGCCGGCATTGTGGCTTGCGACGACGATCTTATGCCCATCAAGCGAATGAACAGTTGGCGAATGCATCAGATGCCCCAAATTCTTGGCTCGGCGAATTCGATCGAATTGCCCGAGGGGTCGCGAATATAGATCGAGCGGCCGCCTTGCGGCCACTCGAACTCGCTTTCGATGGCGATGCTCTTTGCTTCCAGGTGCGCTTTCCAGCGCACGATCTCGTCGGCGCTTGCGGCGAAACAGAGATGGCCCTCGCCGACCGCGCCATGCGGCGGCACCGGCAGCCTGGCATCGGACGCCGGCGGCACTTTGGTCGCCTCGGCATTGAAGATAAGCAGCACGCCGTCGCCGCAGCGGAAGAAGAGATGCCTGCCGTCGACCCTGCCGAGCGGATCGAGCCCGAGGACGCCCGAATAGAACTGTTCCGCGGCAGCAAGATCCGTCACGTAGAGTGCTGATTCCAGGATTGCGGAAGGGGTCACAGGATTATCAATCCTCATCGTCATAAACTGAAGATCAGTCCACCGCCATCTGCTGCAGGCTGACCAGGCGCTGAATGCCCTTCTTGGCCAGCCCCATCAAGGCCGCGAACTGCTCTTCCGAGAACGGCTCGCCCTCGGCCGTGCCCTGGATCTCGACGATACCGCCCTTGCCGGTCATGACGAAATTGGCGTCGGTGCCGGCCGAGGAATCCTCGACATAGTCAAGGTCGATGACCGGCTGGCCATCATGGATACCGCAGGAGATCGCCGCAACGTGATCCTTCAGCACCTTGCCCAGGCTCGCCATTTGGCGGGCTTCCATCCAGCGCAGGCAATCGTAAAGCGCCACCCAGCCGCCGGTGATCGAAGCGGTGCGCGTGCCGCCATCGGCCTGGATCACGTCGCAGTCGACAGTGATCTGCTGCTCGCCGAGCGCCTGCAGATCGACCACGGCGCGCAGGGAGCGGCCGATCAGCCGCTGGATCTCCAGCGTGCGGCCGCCTTGTTTGCCGGCCGAAGCCTCGCGGCGCATGCGCTCGCCGGTCGAACGCGGCAGCATGCCGTATTCCGCCGTCACCCAGCCCTTACCGGAGTTGCGCATCCAACCCGGCACCTTTTCCTCCAGGCTGGCCGTGCACAGCACATGCGTGTCGCCGAACTTCACCAGGCACGAGCCTTCCGCATGCTTGGATACGCCGCGCTCGAAGGAGATGGGGCGCATTTCGTCGAACTGGCGTTTGGAAGGGCGCATTCAGGCTTCTTTCTTTCTTCGGAATCTTGGCCGGCTTGTAGCCGCACGGGGCGTGAGGCGCAAAGGAAAATGGACCGGTTGCGCCGACGCCGCGGAAGTCTATATCTTCGAGCCGGAGGTTTTTGGCTCGAAATGACCAAGGCAGTCGATCCCGGTTCGCAATCGCACGTGCTCCCGTCGCACGCGCTGCAATCGCCCGCGCTTCAATCGCTCGACATGCGTTCGCGCGACATCTTCCGGCGCATCGTCGATTCTTATCTGAGGGATGGCGAGCCGGTCGGCTCGCGCAGCCTGTCGCGCATCCTGCCGTCGTCGCTGTCACCGGCCACCATCCGCAACGTGATGAGCGACCTCGAGCATCTCGGCCTGATCTATGCGCCGCATATTTCGGCCGGCCGTCTGCCGACCCAGGCCGGCCTGCGCTTCTTCGTCGATGCGTTCATGGAGCTCGGCGACCTCTCCGACGAGGAGCGCCGCACCATCGAGGCGCAGGTGCGCGCCTCCGGCTCGGGCGCGACGCTGGAGCATATGCTGACCGAGGCCAGCCAGATGCTGTCCGGCATGTCGCGCGGCGCCGGCCTTGTGCTCGCCGCCAAGAACGAGGTGGCGCTGAAGCACATCGAATTCATCCAGCTCGAGCCGACCAAGGCGTTGGCCGTGCTGGTCTCGCAGAACGGCGACGTCGAAAATCGCGTCGTCGATCTGCCCGCCGGCATCACCGTCTCGCAATTGCACGAAGCCTCCAATTTCCTCAACGCCCATATTCGCGGCCGCACCCTGGCCGAAGCGCGGGTCGAGATCGCCCGCATCAAGGAAGAGACCAGGGCAGCCCTCGATACGCTTTCACAGGATCTGGTCGAGAAGGGCCTGGCGGTCTGGGCAGGCGCCGAAAGCGGGGTGCCTGGGCGGCTTATCGTGCGCGGCCGCGCCAATCTCCTGGAAAACGTCACTGCCCAGGCCGACATCGAATTGCTGCGGCATCTCTTCGAGGATCTCGAAACCCAGGACGGACTGATCCAGCTCCTCGACCTCGCCGAGGAGGGCCCGGGCGTGCGCATCTTCATCGGTTCGGAAAACAAGCTGTTTTCTCTGTCGGGCTCATCACTGGTGGTGGCACCCTATCGCGACAAGGACGCCCGCGTCGTCGGTGCGCTCGGCGTCATCGGGCCGACGCGGCTGAATTATGCGCGCATAGTACCGATGGTCGACTATACCGCGCAGCTGATTTCGCGCATGCTGCGCTAGGAGCCGCCGCGGCCTGCCGCAAGGAGAAAAAGAATGGCGCTGGAATCGTTCAAGGCCCAGATCAGCCTGCTGCTCGAAGAAATGATCAACCAGCCAGAGGATCAGCACGAGGTGCAAGAGCAGTTGCGCGAGAAGCTGCAAGAGATGCGGGCCATGGGCTTGCCGCTGCCGGCCGATCTGGTCGCGCTGGAAAAGCGCCTCGACGACGATTTCTACGCCGCCGGCAAGTGAATCGGGGTTCGGCTTCAAATCCTCGTGTGCTGGACGGCCGCTTGGAACGACCAATGCCTCATCCCGTTTGCCCTTTTCGAGGCGAATCCCGGAGGACGTTGATGATCCGATCTGGCGGCTTTGCGGCCATTGCCGCTGCTCTCCTTGTTGCGACACCGGCAGCCGCCCAGCAGGCGGATCAGAAGGTGCTCAAAGGCGAAGCCGCTTTTGGCGATTGGCACGCCGACAGGCCTGGCACCCGCCGCCTGATCGGGCCGCAAGACATGCCGCCAGCCGATCCCGCCCAATCCGCGTCGAACGGCGCCGGCGTGGCGGAACGGCCCGAAAGCGCCAAGCCAGATTTGCCGCCGGGCTTTTCGGCCGAACTGATCGCATCCGGCATCGTCAATCCGCGCGTCGTGCGCGTCGCTCCGAATGGCGACCTGTTCGTTGCCAACAGCCATGCCGACCAGATACGTGTCTACCGTCTCGCCGAGGACAGCGCCAAGCCCATCGAGAAAGCGATCTTCGCCAAGGGGCTCAGTTATCCCTACGGCATCGCCTTCTATCCGCCAGGAGACAAGCCGCAATGGGTCTATGTCGCAAACAGCGACAGCATCGTCCGCTTTCCTTATCGCGACGGCGACCTGAAGGCATCCGGCAAACCAGAAACCATTGTCGCGGAAATCCCGTCGGGTGGTCACACGACCCGCGACATCGCCTTCTCGCCGGACGGCAAGACGCTTTATCTGTCGGTTGGCTCCGCGTCGAACGTCGGCGAGGACATGGAGGAGCCGGATGATGGCTTGGACGCCTGGGTGAACTCAAAGCCGCTCGGTGCGGCCTGGGGCTCCGAAGACGGCCGTGCCGATGTGCTCGCCTTCGACCCGGATGGGAAAAATCCCCGAACTGTCGCCACCGGCCTGCGCAACTGTACGGGCATGACCGTGCAGCCCACCACCGGCGCATTGTGGTGCGTCGTCAATGAGCGCGACGAACTCGGCGACAATGTGCCGTTCGAATTTGCAACTGCAGTCAAGGACGGCGGATTCTATGGTTGGCCTTGGTACTACATCGGCAATCACGAGGATCCGCGCCATCAGGGCGAGCGGCCCGACCTCGCCGGCAAGGCCACTGTCCCCGACGTGCTGATGCAGGCGCATTCGGCGCCGATGAACATAGCCTTCTACGACGGCAAGAACTTTCCGGCGGATTATCAGGGTGACGCCTTCGTCACCATGCATGGTTCGTGGAACCGTGGCGCCAGGACCGGCTACAAGGTGGTGAGGCTCAAATTCAGGGATGGCAAGCCGACCGGCGAATATGAGGACTTCATGACCGGCCTCGTTATCTCGAACGACGCCGTCTGGGGCCGCCCGGTCGGTATCGCCATCGCCAAGGACGGCTCGCTGATCGTCACCGAGGACGGCAACGGCACCATCTGGCGCGTTACCTACGAAGACGGCCGCTCTTGAACGGCGGTGTCGCCTGCTGCGCTGGCGCAATCGAATCCGGGCCGAGGGAATTCACCCAACTTCCACATTGTGCGACAAGCGCGAATCATGACGCTCACCGGGTTCCTCGCCTATAGTGCTGCCCTCGGCATCGCCGCAGCCATCCCCGGCCCCGGCGTCACCGCGCTCGTTGCGCGAGCGCTGGGTTCGGGCTTCCGCGCGTCGCTGGCCATGTCCTTCGGGCTGATGCTCGGCGACCTGACCTATCTCACGGCCGTGGTGCTCGGCCTGGCTTTCGTCGCACAGACCTTTGGCATGGTCTTTCTGGTCATCAAATGGCTGGGCGTCGCCTACCTCGCTTTTCTTGGCTGGCGTTTCTGGACGAGCGGCATCACGCCCGAAACGGTGGAGGCGAAGAAAGGCAAGGGCGGGTTGGCATCCAGCTTTGTAGCTGGTCTCGCCGTCACGCTCGGCAATCCGAAGACGATGATCTTCTACCTCGCCATCACCCCGACCATCGTCGATCTGAAGACGATCACGCTGGTCGATTACGGCATCCTTGTCGCGCTCACCATAGCCGTCCTGCTCGTGGTGCTGGTGCCTTATCTGGCGCTCGCGGCCAAGGCGCGCTGGTTCCTGAAGTCGCCGCGGGCGCTGAGGGCACTCAATCGCACCGCCGCCGGTTTCATGATCGGGGCAGCGGCAGCTATCGCCGCCCGCCAATAGACCTCTTTCGCCAAGCCGGCCAGGAATTGTCACACCTTTCCAAGGCGGGGTATTCGGCACGAACTTCACTCGGATATTTTCGATCGACAGCCTATCTTGCGCGGCGGATGGCTCTATCTTATGCCCGCCCGACTCTTGCCGCTTGACCTCTGGGAGGAAAATCAATGAACAAACCCGCCACCCCCACACACGTGCCCGGCCGCGGCCGCATCTATAATTCGATCACCGAGACGATCGGCGACACGCCGTTGGTGCGGCTCGACAAATTCGCCAGGGAGAAGGGTGTCGTCGCCAATCTGCTGGCCAAGCTCGAATTCTTCAACCCGATCGCTTCGGTCAAGGACCGCATCGGCGTGTCGATGATCGAGGCACTGGAGGCTTCTGGGAGGATTACGCCCGGCAAGACCACGCTTATCGAGCCGACCTCGGGCAATACCGGCATCGCGCTCGCCTTTGCCGCCGCCGCCAAAGGCTACAAGCTGATCCTGACGATGCCGGAAACCATGTCGGTCGAGCGCCGCAAAATGCTGGCGCTGCTCGGCGCCGAGCTGGTGCTGACCGAAGGACCGAAAGGCATGAAGGGCGCCATCGCCAAGGCCGACGAGCTGGCCGCGACGCTGCCCGATGCCGTCATTCCGCAACAATTCGAGAACCCGGCCAATCCGGAAATCCATCGCCGCACCACAGCCGAGGAAATCTGGAACGACACCCATGGCGAAGTCGATATCTTCGTTGCCGGCATTGGAACCGGCGGCACCATCACCGGCGTCGGCCAGGTGCTGAAGAAGCGCAAGCCCTCGGTGCATGTCGTCGCCGTCGAGCCGGAGGCCTCGCCGGTACTGTCCGGCGGCCAACCCGGCCCGCACAAGATCCAGGGCATTGGCGCCGGCTTCGCACCAAAAATCCTCGACACGACGATCTACGACGAGATCGTCAAGGTCTCGAACGAGGATTCGGTCGCCAATGCACGGCTCGTCGCCCGTCTCGAAGGTGTACCGGTCGGCATCTCGTCGGGTGCCGCCCTGCAGGCGGCGATCGTCGTCGGCTCGCGGCCGGAGAACAAGGGCAAGAACCTCGTCGTCGTCATCCCCTCCTTCGCCGAGCGCTATCTCTCCACGATCCTATTCGAGGGATTGGGTGCTTAGAGTCTGGACAGGAGTTTTTGGCCGGTTCGTAGCGATCCTTCGCGCTGCCCCTCCGGCATAAAAAGTTCTGTTTCGACGCTTCGGCGTGGACTGCTGAAAAACCACCTGTGGCGGGCGTCGTTCGCTTGAGCGGCGAGTCACTTCCATATCAAATCGTCGCTGCACCGGCAGGTGGAGGACTTCATGTACAAGCTCTATACGCGTGCCAATACCGGCGGCTTTGTCGTCGAGGCGGCGCTTGCTTTAGCGGGAGTGCCTTTCGACCAGATCGATGTTCCAAAAGGCCGACCCAACCAGGCCTTCCTCGACATCAATCCCTTGAACCAGGTCCCGGTCCTGGTCTTGCCGGACGGGCATTCGATGACCGAGTCGGCGGCAATCTGCATCCTGCTCGCCGAACGCTATCCGGAAGCAGCTCTAGCGCCGGCAGCGAACACACCTGACCGTGCCGACTTCCTGCGCTGGATGTTTTTCATGTCCTCCGTCATCTATTCGGCTGACCTGCGGTTCTTCTACGCTCATCGCTACACGACAGATCCCGGCGGCGTGGAAGCCGTCAAACAGGCGGCGGTCTCGGAAATGGATCGCGGCTTCGCCATTCTCGATGCCGCCCTCGAAGGCCGCGACTGGCTGGTCGGCGACCGGCTCTCGCTGGCCGACATCTATCTCGTCATGTTGGTGGCTTGGCATCCCGAGGTCGCGAAGATTCCAACCGCTTGGCCGAACATCGAACGCCTGTGGGCCAATTTGCGGGAACATCGGGTGATAAAGAGGCTGAATGCTTCCCACGACATGTGGCCGGCCTAAGCACTCCGCCTTGTCTCAGTGTCTTTCCGCGCGGTCGAGACCTGCCCGTCGTTCCTGCAGGAACCGGCGCACGGCCGGATCGCGTTCGAGGCCGATAGCCCGGTCATAGGCCTCGCTCGCTTGCGGAACTCTGCCGAGTCTTGCCAGCAGGCCCGCTCGGGCGGCCCAGTAAGGTTGATAGTCATACAGCCGCTTGTCGCCGCTGAGTTGATCAAGGGCGCCCAATCCTGCCGAAGCACCTTCGGCCTCGGCAATCGCCACCGCACGGTTGATCGACACCACCGGCGAGCCGGCAATCACCGACAGCGCGTCGTAGAGCTCCTTGATCGCGACCCAGTCGGTGCCGCCGGTCAGCCGCCTTGTCGCATGGGCTGACTGCACGGCGGCCTCGAGCTGGTAGCGGCCGACCACGCCCTTGGCAGCGGCGCGCCCGAGCAGCATCTCCGCTTCGTCGATCATTGTATCGTCCCACAGTGCAAGATCCTGCTCCGCTAGCGGCACATAGTCGCCTGCCGCATTGCGCCGCGCTGCGCGCCGCGCTTCGGCGAACAGCATCAGCGCCAGCAGGCCGAGTGCTTCCGGCTCATCCGGCATCAGCGAAGCCAGCAGACGACCGAGCCAGACGCCTTCGGTTGCGAGATTGCGCCGCTGCGTTTCGGTACCGGCCGGATCGGACCAGCCTTCGGCAAACGCCGCGTAGATCGCTTCCAGAACGGTGCCCAGCCGCTCGCCGAGTTCGGCCCGCTCCGGTACGCGGAACGGAATGCCGGTCTCGCGGATGCGGGTCTTGGCGCGCACCAGGCGCTGGCTCATCGTGGCCGGCGAGACAAGAAAGGCCGAGGCGATGGTCGCTGCGTCGAAGCCCAGAACCGTCTGCAGGATCAGCGGCGCGCGGACACCGGCCTCGATCGCCGGATGAGCGCAAGCAAACATCAGCCTGAGCCGCTCGTCCGGCAGGTCTTCGTCGGCCATGCGTGCCTCCATCTCCTCCGCGATCAGCCTGAGGTGGTCGCGGCCCGCCTCGCTTGTCAGCCGCCGTCTGAGCGCGTCGACGCGGCGCCGGCGCGCCACCGCCAGCAGCCAGGCTTCCGGCTTGTCGGGCACGCCCGCCTGTGGCCAACGCTCGAGCGCCGCTGCAAAGGCATCGGCCAAGGCGTCCTCGGCAGCGGCCACGTCGCGCGTGCGTGCGGCGAGATAGGCGACCAGCTTGCCGTAGCTTTGCCGGGCGGCCGCTTCCGCCGCCGCCCGTGCGGTGTCGGGCAGTTCAGGCATCACATGGTGAGTTCCCAGATCGGCCGCACCTCTACCGTGCCGGTGCTGGCGCCCGGGCAGCGCGCCGCCCAGGCAATAGCCGCGTCGACGTCCTCCGCTTCGATCATATAGAAACCGGCAAGCTGCTCCTTGGTGTCGGCATAGGGGCCGTCGAGCACGTTGGTCTTGCCATTGGCCATCCGCACCGAGGTAGCGGATTGCGTCGGCTTCAGCCGGTCGCCGGCGAGCCAGGCGCCGGATTTCTTCAACGCTTCGGTGTAGGCGACGTACGCGCTCGACATCTGTGTCACCGCATCTGCCGGCGCCGCTGCCATCCCCGCTTCGTTTCCGTAGATCAAAAGCATATATCGCATGGTCTTCTCCCGTTTCTCGAAGGCCGCATCGTTGCGAGCCGGACTTATGTCGCGCGGCCCTGCCGGATTTCGACAGGTGCTGGAAAAATCTTTCTGCCGCGACGCGACCTCGCGCAAGCGCCAACCTGTTGCGGCATTGCTTAGCCGTTCGTCTAATCGCTGCTATTGCGGGTTGGCATTTCCCGCCCGCTGTCTAAACTCGCTTCGCTTCGTGCCGCAGAGGAGGGCACGGCGGCGAGTTTTTCAGGGAGGAAATCGCATGCTCAATTTCAGGACGAAATTTGTTGCAGCCGGCGCGCTGGCGCTGTCGCTTGGCCTTGGCGCGGTATCGGTCAAGGCACAGGAATTCATCAACGTGCTGACCGGCGGCACGTCGGGCGTCTACTATCCGCTCGGCGTCGCGCTATCGGAGATCTATAGCAAGGGCATCGAAGGCGCGCGCACCCAGGTGCAGGCGACGAAAGCGTCGGTCGAAAACCTCAATCTCTTGCAGCAGGGCAAGGGCGAGATCGCTTTCGCGCTTGGCGATTCCGTCAAGCTGGCCGCCGAGGGCAATACCGAAGCCGGCTTCCCAGGCAAGCTCGACAAGCTGCGCGGCATTGCCGCCATCCATCCCAACTACATCCAGATCGTCGCCAGCAAGGAGTCCGGCATCAAGACGCTCGCCGACCTCAAGGGCAAGAGCCTGTCGGTCGGCGCGCCGGCCTCGGGCACCGAGCTCAACGCCCGCACGATCTTCGCCGCTGCCGGGCTGAAATACGAAGACCTCGGGCGGATCGAATATCTGCCCTTCGCCGAATCGGTGGAGCTGATCAAGAACCGCCAGCTCGACGCCACGCTGCAATCGGCTGGCCTGGGCGTTGCCTCGATCCGCGACCTCGCCACCTCGGTACCGGTCAACATCGTTGCGGTGCCGGCGGAGGACGTCGCCAAGATCGGCTCGCCCTATCTTTCCGTGGTCATCCCGAAAGGCACCTATGAGGGCCAGACCGATGATGTCGCGACCGCCGCCGTCGGTAATTTCCTGATCACCAGCGCCGATGTCTCCGACGAGACCGCCTACCAGATGACCAAGCTGCTGTTCGAGCATCTCGACCAGCTCACCGCTGCCCATGCCGCCGCCAAGGCGATCGACCCGGCCAAGGCGCTCGACGGCATGCCGGTGCCGCTGCATCCAGGCGCCGAGAGGTATTACAAGGAAAAGGGATTGGTGAAGTAAGGCGCCATCCCTCCCCCTTGCGGGCAGGGCTATCGCATATGAGTGATGGCATTGATGAGATAGTCGTCGTTCCAGGCGCATTTCTTGATGCGATGGCTGATGGGAACTT
>NZ_JAMYOG010000023.1:0-64267 GCF_040319725.1 Mesorhizobium sp. M0894
TTCCCATCAGCCATCGCATCAAGAAATGCGCCTGGAACGACGACTATCTCATCAATGCCATCACTCATATGCGATAGCCCTGCCCTCGAGGGGGAGATGGCCAGGCCAGAGGGGGTCGCCTCGCGTGAAGCGCCAACCTTCTCTTTCGTCCCACATGGCGTCGCGCCAGGACGTACTGACCCCCTCTGTCGCCTTCGGCGACATCTCCCCCTCGAGGGGGGAGATTTGCGCTCAGCCGCTTTCGCCAACAAAAAAGCCGCCAGGTTTCCCAGGCGGCCTTGGATGAATTTCTCGACGACGTCGCTTAATTCAGCTTCGACTTCAAATCCTGCAGCGAGGCGTTGAAAAGGTCGGCGCCGGCCTTGGCGTCGATCTTGCCGGCCAGCAGCGCGCGCGCGGCTTCGACCGCGATGTCGACGGCGCTGGCGCGCACTTCGCCGATCGCCTCGCGCTCGGCCTGGCCGATCTTCTGCTCTGCCAAGGCGGTACGCCGGGCGACATAATCCTCGGTCTTCTTGTGCGCCTCGGCGGCGAGCATGTCGGCTTCGCGCTTGGCGGCGGCGACGATGGCCGCGGCCTCCTGCTCGGCTTCCTTGCGCTTGCGCTGATATTGGCCGAGCAACTGCTGGGCCTCTTCGCGCAACCGGCGCGCTTCCTCGAGTTCGCTGCTGATCTTGTCGGCACGGGCATCGAGCGCCTTGGCGATCATGCCCGGCACCTTGATGTAGATGGCAATGCCGAGGAAGATTATGAGGGCAACGGTTGCCCAAAGCGTCGCGAGAGATGTGGCGTCCATGATGCGCTCCTCACCCGGCCACGGATTTGACCGCGGCCGCGATCTCGGCCTTGCTGGCCTTGCCGCCGACCAGCGCCTCGACGATGGCCGAAGCGGTGTCCTCGGCGATCGTGCCGACTTCCTTCATGGCATTGGCCTTGATGGAAGATATGCGCGCCTCGGCCTCGCCAAGCTTCTGGTCAAGCGCTGCCTCGATCGTCTTGCGGGCAGCCTCGGCTTCCGCCTTGGCCGCATCGTTGGCCTGCTGGCCGATCGCATTGGCCTTGCCCTTGGCTTCCGCCAATTCCTGCTCATAGGCGGCAACGGCGGCATCGGCCTCGCCTTTCAGCCGGGCAGCATGATCGAGATCCTGCGTGATGCGGTCGTTGCGCACGTCGATGATGCCGCCGACGCGCGGCATCACTACCCGCTTCAAGAAGAGGTAGAACAGCCCGAAAGTGATTGCCAGCCACAGCAGCTGTGACGGGTACGTCGCCGGATTGAATGGCGGGAACGTGCCGTGCGCCTCGGCAGGCACGCCGGTGGCGGCGTGCGTTTCGCCTTCCGTTGCGGCGGGCGCGGACTCTTGCGCAAAGGCAGATGTCACGAACATGGACTATCCCCGAAATTCAGACCCGCCGCAGGATCGCGGCCGGCCTGTTCAATTCTTCCCAATGTTCAGCCGAACAAGTATTCAGCCGAACAGGGCGAGAAGCGCGATGAGAAGCGAGAAAATACCCAGCGCTTCGGTCACGGCGAAGCCGAAAATCAGGCGGCCGAACTGGCCGTCGGCGGCCGACGGGTTGCGCAGCGCGCCCGCCAGATAGCTGCCGAATATGTTGCCGAGGCCAATGCCCGCGCCGCCCATGCCGAGGCATGCGATGCCGGCGCCGATGTACTTTGCTGCTTCTGCGTCCATTTGTTCAACTCCTTTGGATCTAAAATTCCGTTGCAAATTCGATCCGGCGGCAATGCCGGAAACCTTGTTAGTGCCCGGGATGCAGGGCGTCGTTGAGATACATGCAAGTCAGCACGGCAAAGACGTAGGCCTGCAGGAACGCGACCAGCAGCTCCAGCGCCGTCAGCGCCACGGCCATCGCCAGCGGCAGAACCGAGCCCGCCACGCCGACCGCGCCGAGCGCGCTCAGGCTGACGACAAAGCCCGAGAACACTTTCAGCGTGATGTGACCGGCAAGCATGTTGGCGAACAGACGAACCGAGAGGCTGACCGGACGCGAGACGAAGGAAATCACCTCGATCAGCACCACCAGCGGCAGCAGGTAGACCGGCACGCCATGCGGGACGAACAGCTTCAGGAAGCCAAAGCCGTGCTTGGTGAAGCCGTAGACGACGACCGTTCCGATCACCAGCGCAGCGAGGCCGAAGGTGACGATGATGTGGCTGGTGATGGTGAAGAAATATGGGAACAGGCCAAGCAGGTTGGCGACAAGCACGAACATGAACAGCGAGAACACGAAGGGGAAGAACTTCATGCCTTGCGTGCCCGCGGCGTCCCTCAGCATATTGCCGACAAATTCATAGGCCATTTCCGAGACCGACTGAAGGCGGCCGGGAACGAGGCTGCGGCTCGACGTGCTGAGGTAGAGAAACGCCGATGCAACAGCAACCGTCGCAAGCATAAACAGAGCCGAATTGGTGAAAGACAGGTCGTAGCCGCCGATGTGAATCGGAATGATCGGCTGAATCTGGAACTGGTGGATCGGATCGACCTTGTCAGCAGCCACTTTAAATCCCCATCGAAGCCGCAGACGGCTTGAGTATCCTGTTCAATGCGCCGGCATGCGGCGCCTCAATTCATTCTTTCGGATCGCGCGGTTTGTCGCCCGTTCCGAATTCCGACACAAGCCCGGCTGAACGCAGGACATTGAGCACGCCGGCGCCAAAACCCAGCAACAGCCCGACTATCAGACCCCATGGCGATGTCCCCGCCACGCGATCGATAAACCAGCCGAGAGCCGCGCCGACCACTATCCCGGCGATGAACTCGCTGGACAGCTTGAGCGCCTGGCCGTACCCGGCCACACTGCCCGCTTTCGCGTCGTCTTTCCCCTCGAGCCGGTCCGGCCGCCTTGTCGCAAGCGATGCTTCAAGGTCGCGCCGACGGCGCTCAAGATCGTCGTCGCGGATGTCGGCTTCATGCTGCTTGCCGCGGCCGGTTTTTCCGGTTCCGTCTGGCCCATTCTTGTCGGCCACGCAACCCCCCTGCCCGGTCAGACCGTCACCGTCCGTCCGCTTCTTAAAGTCGCCGGCAACATAGTTAGAGGGTCCGCGCCCGTCAAGCCACGAGCGGACGTTCAAGCTCAAGTATTTTTTCGTTATAAATCAGCTACTTGCTTGGGTGCGACATCGTGCCCGACGCGGTCTCTGGCGGGCTGCGGCCGAATCCCCACGACGACGGGTCTTCGATCGGCCGCTCTCCCGCGAAAGATGCAAGGGCTGCCCGAGCACTCAGCTCCAGCCGCCGCCATAGGTGCGGTAGAAGATATGCAGGCCGATCCTGGTCATTTTCTTCATCGTCCTCGCCCAGCCCGGATGGACGTAGTTGGCGTAATAATGGGTCGACGAGCCGACTTCCGGAATGAATATCTTGCCGGCTGTGACGGCCATGGCGACATCCTGGGCGGTCTTGTAGGCGGCGGGATTGTCGATGCGCTTCTTCCTGCCGTCGCAGGCGAAGGAAAACTGGCAGCGGTTGAACCAGTTGTCGTTCTGGTAGACGACGCCGCAGATCGAGTTCGGATAGGCCGGGTTGCGGACGCGGTTGAGGATGACCTGGGCGACGGCGGCCTGGCCGCGCACGGATTCGCCGCGCGCCTCGAAATAGATGCCGTTGGCGAGACAGGCCTGCTCCGGTTTGGAAAAGACGCTCGCCGGCAGCGGCGTCTGCATCCAAGAATGATCGCCCTTGCTCAGAGGTGGAATGAAGCGGCCATCGTTCGGGTCCTCGTCCTGCAGCAAGGCCTCGAAAGGCGATGCCTTGGCATAGTCGGGAGCCGACGAGGCATAGGCGGTCGCCAGCACGTCGGGATGATCGTTGTTGACCAGCGCGGCAAGCATCGCCGGCACGCCGGGATCCGGCTTCTTGTCGACGCGCGTGTGGAAGGCGGCGGCGATCTGGATTTCCTTGCCTTTGATCTCGGGCTTGGCGAAAGCCATCCTCAGGCCGCTGTCCATGCTTGGGCGGAGCAGTGAGGAGGTGCGCTCGAAGATCGAGCCGGCGTTGAAGTTCTTCGGCGGCGAGACGGGCGAGACCTGGATGATGCGGCCCTTCTTGTCGGCACGCGTGATACGGTTCTCGTCCGGCGTCGTGCCGGCGATGCCGCCCTTGCCGCGAAACGAGACGGAGCCGATGCCGGGCAGTTGGACGCCGGAGCCGGAGAGCGAGCCGGTGCTGCTGGAATCGAGGAAGGGCATTTCGGCGGCGTGAACGGAGCCGGCGACGGACTTCTCGACATAGGCGTTCCAGCGGACGCTCGGCGCCTCAAGGCCGGAGACCAGGCTTGTCATGTCCTGATAGGCAGCGACCGTCGGAAAGCCGATCCAGATGCCAAGGCCAATAATAAACGGAGACAGGAAGGAACGTTTTTTGTCACCGGCGGCGGCGACAAGCCGCGTCAAAACACGTCGATGCACGGAACTCTCCAGAAACGCAACGGACCCCACTGGAGAGCTACAATGATGCATTAACCTTGATGGGGCGTTAACAGCTTAGAACGTTGTTTTCCCATCTCATGTCGAAGTCAGGCGCTTTTGCGGCCATCGCTTGACGGAAGAAAGATCGGCCAGGCGATCAGTGCGCAAATAGCCGCACCCAGCCAGACGCCTGCCCACGAGCAGAGCACGAGAAGTCCGGGAATGGCGATCGGCACCAGGAAGAAGGCAATGAAGACCAGACTGTTGGCAAGGCCGAGCGCGGTTCCGGCCTGGCTCGCGCCGGCCAGCGTCGCAAGCTCGGTGTAGGCGACGCCATGCCAGGAGGAGACGCAAATGCCGGCCACGACCAGCATCGCGACGATCGCCGGCGACAGCATCGGCACCTGGCCTGACAAGAATTGGGCGGCCAACAAGACGAGTGCCGCAAGCACGGTGAAGGCGATCAGGCTCAACAGGCTGCACAGACGCAGAAACGACCGGCGGTTGCCGTGACGGTCGGTGTAGCGGCCGCTCCAGACGCGCATGACCATGGCGCCGACCTGCACGGCAGCGAGGCTGGCGCTGATCACGGCTGTTCCCATGCCGGCGAAATCATGCAGGAAGACGGAAGCAAAGGTGAGCACCGCCACCTGCGGAAAGCACAGCAGGCCGATGGCTGTTGCGATGCGCCAGACGGCCGGGTTGCGCAGCGGCGGCGGGCCGGCCGGCCTTGCCGTGCTGCTCGAATTGGCATCGTCATGCACCGGTGGCTGATGCAGCCAGCGCCAGGCGAGAGAGGTCGAGACGGCGGACGCAGCCGCCAGAAGTCCGAAGACCGCCGTGAAGCCATGGGCCGAAGCGAGCGACGGCAGCACGAGCGCGCCAAGCCCGCCGCCAAGCGGCACCGCCGTCTGCCTGATGCTCATGGCAAAGCCGCGCTCGCCTTCGCCGAACCAGGCCATGATGGCGCGGCCACTGGAGCCGTTGACGCTGCCGCCGAGCAATCCGGTGACCAGCAGGGCAGCGGCGAGAAGCGCGATGCCAGGAATGTGGGCCGGTGACGGCACGATCAGCGCGGCCATGACAAGCAGCCAAACCGCGGTTGCGCCGAGCCCGGTCAGCAGCACGCGGCGGTCGCCCCAGCGATCGGTCAGCAGTCCCCACGGCAATTCGCTCAGCGCTACGCCCAGGCCGAGAAGACCAAGCGCCATGCCGAGTTCGCCATTGGAGAGATGATAGCCCGAGCGCAGGAACACCGCCGTCGCCGGAATGCCGGAGAAGGTCGCGGAAAAGCAGGCATTGGCGGCGACGCCGATGCCCAGCACCTTCCAGCGATGATTGGCTCGAAGTGCCGCCGCTTCCGACGGGGCGGCAACGGCGCCTGGGCGAAGCGGTTTGCAATCTGGTCCTGTGGCGACAGCAGACATGGTTCAGCTCCTGCATGGGCTGGTTGCGTTCGGTCTTGACGCGCTGTCTCTATCGCCATAGCTTCGTCCTGAATATCAGGAAGTTTTTGACGTAATGTCCCAAATATCAGGATTATTGCCATGCGACGCGTGACATTCGATCTCGACGTCCTGCGCAGCTTCGTCACCGGTATGGAGTTGGGCAGCTTCGCCAAGGCCGCCGACCGGCTCGGCCGCTCGACCTCGGCAATCAGCGCACAATTGAAGAAACTGGAGGAGCAGGCGGCGACGCCGATCTTCCGCAAGTCGGGGCGCAGCCTGGCGCTGACCGAGGCAGGCGAGACCATGCTGGGCTATGCGCGGCGGCTGATCGAGCTCAACGACGAGGCCGCGTCCGCCATCCACGACGTCGAGCTGGAGGGCTGGGTGCGGCTTGGATTGCAGGAGGATTTCGGCGAGGCGGTCCTGCCGGAGGTGCTCGGGCGCTTCGCCCGCGCCCATCCCAAGGTCAAGATCGAAGCCAGGATCGCACGCAGCCACGAGCTTGCCGAACGGATCATTTCGGGCAGCCTCGATATCGCGCTTGCCTGGCACAATGGCGCGACGCTGCCCTACAGCCGGCATGTCGCCGACGTCCAGATGCGCTGGATCGGCCCGGCAAAACAGATCGAGACCAGCCTGCGCGATGGCGAGCCTTTGCCGCTGGTGGCGCTCGAAGCGCCGTGCCTGCTCCGCAGCGTGGCGACCGAAACCCTGGACCGCGCCGGTCTGGCATGGCGGATGGCCTTCTCCAGCCCGAGCCTTGGCGGTATCTGGGCAGCCGTCGCCGCCGGGCTCGGACTGACGATCCGCACCGATATCGGCCTGCCGGCCACCGTCAGGGCGATGACGCCGGGGATCGCCGGGCTGCCCGCTTTGCCCAAGATGGCGCTGTTCCTGCATCGCAAGGAGGCCGAGCCCGACCCGGTGGCGGCGCGGCTTGGCGACATCCTGCTGCAGGCGGCGCTGGAAGCGTTGCCGCAGACGCAAACAGCGCCTGTCCTGCGCAACGTGGCGTAGAGGAGAAGTGGCGCTCAGCGGCGCTTCTTTGCCTTGCTGGCGAATGGGTTGTCCGAGGTGCGCAAGGCGATGCGGATCGGCACGCCGGGCATGTCGAAAGCCTCGCGCAGGCTGTTCGAGAGATAGCGGACATAGGATTGCGGCATCGCGTCGGGCCGTGAGCAGGAGACGACGAAGCCCGGCGGCCGCGTCTTGGCCTGCGTGACATATTTGATCTTCAGCCGGCGTCCGGCGACGGCGGGCGGCGGGTGATGCGCCAGGATGCCTTCCAGCCAGCGGTTGAGCTTGCCGGTCGACACGCGGCTGTTCCAAACGCGATGCGTCCTGATGACAGCATCCATCAGCTTGTCGAGGCCACGCCCGGTCTCGGCCGAGACCGGCACCGCCTGCATGCCGCGCGCCTGCGGCAACAGCCGCTCGGTTTTTTCGCGCAGCTCGGCCAGCAACTCCTGGGGATGGTCGATAAGGTCCCATTTGTTGAAGGCGATCACCGGGGCACGGCCCTCGCGGATGATCAGGTCGGCGATCTGCAGATCCTGCTTCTCGAAGGGAATAGTCGCGTCGAGCACGATGATGACGATCTCGGCAAAGCGGATGGCGCGCAAGCCGTCCTGCACCGACATCACTTCGAGCTTTTCGTGGATCCTGGCCTTGCGGCGCATGCCGGCGGTGTCGAACAGTTTTAAGCGGCGGCCATGCCAGTCCCAGTCGACCGAGATGGAATCGCGGGTGATGCCGGCCTCGGGGCCGGTCAACAGCCGTTCCTCGCCGATCAGCGCGTTGATCAGGGTCGACTTGCCGGCGTTGGGACGGCCGACGACGGCGATGCGCATCGGCTTGGTGTCGTCATAGCTCGGCTCTGCGTCCGGGTCGGTGATGTCTTCGCCGATCAGCACCTCGCTGGCGGCGACCTCCTCCTCACCGGCCTCTTCGTCCTCACCGAAGGCGCGCGCCTCGCCCAGTGCCGCGATCACCGCATCGCGCAGATCGGGCAGGCCCTGGCCGTGTTCGGCCGAGACCGGGATCGGCTCGCCAAGGCCGAGCTCCCAGGCCTCCAGCATGCCGCCCTGGGCGCCGCGCGCCTCGGCCTTGTTGGCGACGACGACAACCGGCTTGCCGGACTTGCGCACGATCTCGGCGAAGGTCTTGTCGTCGGGCATCAGCCCGGACTTGGCATCGATCGTGAAAAAGATCAGGTCGGCTTCGCGGATGGCGATCTCGGTCTGCGCGCGCATGCGGCCGGGCAGCGTCGAGGCGGCCGCATCCTCGAAGCCGGCGGTATCGATGACGTCGAAATGCAGATCGTAGAGTTTTGCGGCATGGACGCGTCGATCGCGGGTGACGCCCGGCGTATCGTCGACAAGCGCCAGCTTCCTTCCCACCAGCCGGTTGAAAAGGGTCGATTTGCCGACGTTAGGCCGGCCGATGATGGCGACTTTGAAAGTCATCCGTTGTTACGATACACCGCCCGAGCCGCGGATCAGCTCCGACATCAACGTCGCCCGCTCGCGCGTGTTGCGCGGGGCGCCGTCATCGGCGGCGATCTGGTCGAACAGCTTCAATGCATCCGCCGCCTTGCCTTCCTTCCAGGCGGCAAGGCCAAGTGCTTCGCGCGCCGTATGGCGCAGCGTGTTGGTGTCGGCGGTAAGCGCCTCGACGCGGCTGGAGACATCGGCGAAAGAGCCATGGTCGACCAGAAGCAGCGCTGCCCTGAGGCGCGCCATGTCGCGAATGCCGGAGGGGATCTTGGTGTCGGCGGCGACCTCGTCGAAATCCTTGACGGCGGCGTCGACGTCGCCCTTGTCCGCCTTGACGGTTGCCGCGCGCATGCGGGCGAGCAGCGGATAGGCGCCGTAGCCGTCCTTCTCCAACGCCTCCAGAGCGGCAAGCGCCTCGTCGTTCTTGCCGTCATTGGCAAGCTTGAGCGCCTGCGAAAAAGCATCGCCCGAGCGGTTGGCGCGGGTCTCGTCCCAATAGCGGTAGCCGACGACAGCAGCAGTGCCAAGCACCACCAGCACGGCCAGCACGAGCAAGGCGGGACCGAAACGGTCCCACAGCGCATGCGCCTGGTCGCGACGAATCTCTTCGTTGACTTCGCGGATAAAACTGTCGTCCGACATGATCAAAACCATTCATGCCCCGGGCGGGGCGGTTGATGAGCCCGCGTTTTAGCGAAATTTTGCCGGCATGGAAGGGGTTCGGCAGGAAAATCGCCTATTCACGAGGCAGTCGCCGCCAACGGCGGCCGACAGGTCGATCGTACCCGTGCCATATTTCACCGGTAGGCGTCGCTTCTACATTCCTTGACCCGGTCAGATGCCTTTGCCCCGTTTGTCCCGCGTTGTTGCGTTTTCCATTGCCGTGTTTGCTGCCGGCGCGGCTTGCGCCGACCCGCCGGCGCCGCCGGCAAAACCGAAGCAGATCGTCATCATCTCATTCGACAGCGCCCGCGACATTTCGCAGTGGCAGCGCAGCCGGGCGCTGGCCGCACGCACGGGTGCGCATTTCACCTATTTCGTCTCCTGCGTATTCCTGCTGTCGCCCGAGACGCGCAAGGAATACACCGCGCCCGGCAAGACAGAAGGCAAATCGAACATCGGCTTTGCCGCCTCCAAACAGGAAGTCGCCGAGCGGCTCGAGCAGATCAACCTCGCCGCCTCGGAAGGCCACGATATCGGCAGCCATGGCTGCGGCCATTTCGACGGCAAGGACTGGAGCAAAGCCGACTGGCTAAGCGAGTTCGGCTCGTTCAAGCATGTTCTCGAAAACGCCTATTCGATCAACGGCATTGCACCCGAACCAAAGGGCTGGCGCGATTTCGCAGGCAAGGCAGTGGTCGGCTTCCGCGCGCCTTATCTGTCGGCAAACAAGGCGCTCTACGAGGCGCTGCCTGCGGCCGGTTTCCTGCTCGACGCAAGCGGCGTCTCGCGTGGGCCGGTTGAGCCACCGACCGTCAGCGGCATCACGCGTTTTTCGCTGCCGCAGATCCCGGAAGGGCCGAGCTCAAGGCGGGTGATCGCCATGGACTACAATCTCTATGTCAGACATTCCGGCGGCTTCGAGCGGCCGAGCATGGCAGAAGAGTTCGCTGACCGGGCCTATCACGCGTTCCGCGCCGCCTTCGATGCGCAATACCGGGGCAAGCGCATTCCGCTGGAGCTCGGCTTCCACTTCACGCTGATGAACGACGGCGCCTACTGGAACGCGCTGGAACGCTTTGCCGGCGAGGTCTGCATCAAAGCGGACGTCGAGTGCATCAGTTTTCGCGATTATGTCGCGCGGCGCGGAGGAAGGCAGACGGCGGTGGGCGGCTGAGCCCAGTGCTCGCCGCCCGCCAGTCTTAGCTTGCCGGCTGGTCCTCAGGACGCAGCCCGGCTTGCTCACGTTCCAGATAGTGCTGGTCGATCGCCGGCAGCGGCTCGCCCTTGATCGTGGCTTCGAACGCTCGCAGCCGCTTGTGGACTGACAAGAGCTCAACGATCGTTGACCAGGAATTAACAAGATATTGGAACGAGCTGGTCACTTGGCTGAACGCGGAATTGACCTGGTTGACGAGACCCAACGTCAAGGTTCCGGCGACCAACGAAGGAGTCATCAAAAAAAGAGGGAATATGGTATTTAGTTGCAAGTAGAGATAGCGGACCACATTGAAATAGACGTAGTGGAAATAGAGCCGGAAGTAGTTCTGGCGCACATTTCCGAACAATTCGGAAACGGTCGGCGGCTGCGCTCGGGACTGATCGTCCTCACCATAAACAAGTTCCTTGCGGTAAGCGGCTTCGACGCGCTGGTTGCGAAACTGCAAGCCGGGCAGCTTTATGCCGGCGGTGGCAATGCATACCGTCCCAAACATCGCCCAGAAGATCGCAGCCAAAACCAACGGCTGCGGCACCTGACCGATGAAAGGCAATGCCGTAATGTGCTTTGAGTAGGCAAGCAAAATCGGCATGAAGGCGATCAAAGTCATTATCGAATCAATAAAGCTGGTCCCAAGATCTTCCATGATCTTTGAAAAGCGCATCGTGTCTTCCTGCACGCGCTGGGAAGCTCCCTCGATGCTCCGCACCCTAGGCCAATAGGACATGTAGTAGTCGTTCATCGCTGTCCGCCAGCGAAACACCCAATGGCTTACAAAGAAATTTGTCAGAACGTAAACAGTAACAGCCACCAGAGCGATGCCGAGGAAAGTTATTAACTGCGCATAAACATCATACTCTGTCGCCTTCACACTTTTGCTCACAATGCCCTGGATCAGATCCCAGAACGGCCCGTACCAGGCATTGATCGCTACACTTACCTGAACCTGAAAATAGGTCGTGAACAAGATCAGCGAGCTGCCAAGGATCGACCAGCGGTCCCACGGGTGCGGGGAATACCAATGCCAGAAGGCGTAAAAGAGCAGCACACCAAGTGTAAAATAGATGTAGAACCAAAGGAACGGAGGCGACCAGAAAACGGAAACGCCAATGATCGGCGCCGCGTCCACTGCAGGGAGGGGAAATCCGACCAAAGCGCCTAGCTGGTCGCCGCCGAGAAACCACACGGCCACCATGACCGCACTCCAGACGGCGGCCGAGGTGAAAAAGAGCTTCGGCTGCGGAAAAAACGATACGAACACTGTGGCGAAATCCTCGGTCGGCGCAAATCAGCGGCGTTGGTCAGCGGGCATAAAGTCACACATTAGTGGGAAAGAAAATGCCCGTGCCCGACGCCCGGCGCCGAGCAAGACCATAATCATGGCGATTTTGGCGCAGCCGACCAGGCGATCGCACCGGAAGCGAGCAGGACGGCGGCGGCAACGATCGAGGCGAGGAAAAAGTTACCCGAGGCCTGCGCAAGCAGCCCGGCGACGATCGGGCCGATGATCTGGCCGAGGCCGAAGGCGGCCGTCATCACCGCCAGCATCCGGCGTGGCGCTTGCGGAGCAAGCTGCCTGCCGGTCTGCAGGCCAAGCGCGGTGATGGCGATGAAGGTGCCGCCGACAAGAAGGCCGCCGAGCAGCGGCCCTGTGTGCCCGCCCATGATGACACTGGCGCTGACGCCGACCACCTCGACCAGGCACCCAAGCGCGTAGGTGGCATAGAGCCCGATTTTAGCCGCGAGCTTCTGCCACAGCCAGACCGAGGGAAAACCGGCAAGTCCGGTGACCATCCAGACCACAGCCTCGAAGACGCGGCCGCCGCCGCCCTGGCGGACGATGGCGACCAGGAACGTTGCCGTGACGATGTAGCCGAAGCCGAACAGGCCGTAGGCGACGATGATCTTCACCAGCGATCGGTTTTTCGGCAGTGCCGGCTCGCTCCCGGTGGTGCTGTTCGCGGCCGAGGTGCCGCCGGCCAGCAGGGCGACGGCGGCAAAGCCGCCGGCCGAAATCACCGCCGACCACAGCCAGCCCGCCGCCCAGCCGGCATGTTCGGTGACGAGGATTGCCAACAGCGCCGAGGACGCCGCGATGCCGACGCCGACGCCGCCGAAATACAGCGCCTGCAGGTCGCTTCGCCCGGCTGCGGCGAGATGACCGAAAACGATGCTGGTCATGAAGACCAGCACGAAAGCGCTGGCGAGGCCAGCAAGAAAGCGGATGAGGAGAAAGGCGGGCATGGTGCCGGTCAGGCCCATCAGCCCGGCGAGGATCGCAGTGGCGGCAAGGCCGGCCAGCATCAGGTGGCGCTCGCGGCCTTGCGCCCAGCCGTCGGTGGCGGCAAGCGCGCCGACGAGGTAGCCGAGATAATTGGCCGATGCGATCCAGCCGGCATCGGCCGGCGACAGGCCGAGCTCTTCCATCATTCCGGGCAGGATCGGCGTATAGACGAAGCGGCCGATGCCCATGGCGACGGCCAGGGCGATCATGCCGGCGATTGCCAGGCGCAAGGGCGAAGCGATGTTCATCGCGGTGCACCATAGGTGCGCCTGCCGGTGAGACAATCCGCCTTTTATTGGGCCAGAAGTGTTCGCGGCGGCGTCGGCGGCTGGCTCACCTGAGGTGCCAAGCACGATCCTCGTTCAGGAACTCAGGCGCAGCAGGTCGAGGCCGTCTCGTAGTGTGTACGACCCGCGGTCAGCCTGAACGGCATGTCGGCGAGTTCGCGCTCCGACATGGTATAGAGGAGCGGATGCGCCAGCGGATCGGTCACCCAGTTGATGGCCTCGCTGTCATGCCGGTGTGGCTGCATCCCGATCGGGGAAAAGGCGCCGAGCCATGATAAAATCTTCATCGGATTTGCCTCCTCACTTTGAGTAACCCACTTAAAATCCGGCATCCGGTAGTGTCTGGCAATTGAGATTTCCGCCGTTCGAGTTTAGAAAAACTGTATGGCTACTCTGAACCGCGTCCATCTCAACGGCTTGCGCGCCGTGGAAACGGTTGCCCGCCTGGGCTCGCTTGCGGCGGCGGCCGGCGAGCTCAACGTCTCGGTCAGCGCCGTCAGCCAGCAGATCAACCGGACAGAAAAGCAGCTCGGCCGGGCGCTGTTCGAACGAACGCCAGCTGGCCTGGTGGCGACGGAATTCGGTGCCATCTTCACAACCCGGCTCGGCGCAGGGTTTCGCGAACTCGCGCAGGCGGTGGCGCTTGCCGATGAAAGCTCGGAATGCACGCTGGTGGTTTCGGTGGCGCCGGCTTTCGCCTCGAAATGGCTGCTGCCGCGGCTGTCGCGGCATTTTGCCCGGCATCCGAACGTGCTCCTGCGCATCGATGCCTCGGTGCGGCTTGCCGATCTCGATCGTTCGGACATCGACGTCGCCATTCGGCTCGGCGACGGCAAATGGCCGGGCGGGCGCGCCGAATTGCTGCTGGCGCAGGAGGTGTTTCCGGTCTGTGCACCGGTGATCGCCAGCAAGCTGAAATCAATCGAGGACCTTGCTTTGACCTGTGCGATCACGGACGAAAGATCGATGATCAGTTGGGAGAGCTGGTTCGAAGCGGCGGGGGTGGAGCCGGTCACCTTCATGAAGGGCGCGCGCTTCACCGATCCGATGCTGTGCCTGGAATCGGCGATTGCCGGTCACGGCGTCATGCTCGGCTGGCAGTTGCTGGCCGCCGACGCACTGGCCGACGGCCGGCTCGTCGCGCCGTTCGGCGTACGCGCGCAGAGCGGCCTCGGCTATTGGCTGGTGACTTCGGCCAGCAAGGGCGAAAGCCGCAAGGTCAGGGATTTCAAGACCTGGATGCGCGAAGAGATCGAGGCGACGATGGCGCAGTTCAGATCGCTCGAGAGGGCCAGCTAGGACGTAGACTCATTACCGCGTAGCCAGATGCGGATTGCGACGAGTTTGAGCGCGGTAAGATAGTTCTCAGCCAGCTTGTCGTAGCGGGTTGCGATGCGGCGGAATTGCTTCGCTTTGTTGAAGAAGCGCTCAACTAAGTTGCGGGCCTTATACAAGAAGGGGCTGAAGCAGATCGGGTCCTTGCGGTTGGCCTTGGGCGGGATGTTGGCCCATGCTTTTCGCTCGCTGACCGCATTGCGCAAGGCGTCGGCATCATAGCCCTTGTCGGCGAGTAGCATGGCACCCTCCGGCAAATCCGTGATCAGGTCCGCGGCCGAGGTAATGTCACTCATCTGACCTGCCGTGAGCATCAGTTTGATCGGCATGCCTTTGGCGTCGACAAGAGCATGGATTTTGGTTGTCAGCCCGCCTCGGGAACGACCGAGACAATGATCTCGATCCCCCTTTTTTGCCGTCGCGCCCTGCTGATGGACGCGAACAATAGAGGTGTCGATCATCTGCACCTTGCCGTCATGGACTTTGGTGATAGCACGCGCCGATCATCGACACGCGGCACACCTCGTGGCCTTTTGGGCAAAAGTGGCTTGATCACGTGCCATTCGAAGTCGGTCAGGTCATATCGGCTCATGCAGAGTCTGGAATCAGATTCCTCTGCAATAGGAAAGCCGCCAGTCGACAATCGACCTCTTAGCGGACGTATTTGATCAATTCACAGGTGGTCTTGGGAGTGCCGCAGCCACGAAGTCTTGACCTCGGAATTGCAGTGCCAATGGTGTTCAGCCACCAGCACGGCAAGTCCGGACGTTCCGCAGGGGTCGTTAGTTGCGGCCGTTGTCGTCGATGGCGAGGGAACTCGACAGCTCGCGATAGGTATCGATCTGCTGCTGCAGAATGGCAATCTTCTGCTCTGCCGTGGCAATGGCATCGGCACCGGCAAGGAAACGGTGGGGCAGCACGTCCCCAGCCGCGAGCGTGATCAGGGCGCGCGCAAGCTTGGCGGGGTCACCCCCTTGCTTGCCGTTTTGAGAACGCCAGAAAGCGATCTGCGCCGTCCGCCGCTCATGGTAGTCCTCGACGGAAGGCGCGGCATAGTTGGTCGACTCTTCCGTGAGAAGCTCGGTGCGGAAGAAGCCGGGGTTCACGATCATCGTCTCGATGCCGAACGGCACGACTTCGGTCTGCAGCGCCTCCATCCAGCCGTCGAGGCCGAACTTCGAGGCTGAATAGGCCGAGCAGAACTCGAAACCCATCAGCCCGGCCGTCGAGGAGATCGAAATGACCCTGCCGGACCGCTGGTTGCGCATCGCTGGCAGAAAGGCCCGCGTCACCTTCATGGGACCGACGAGGCTGGTGCTGAGCTGCAGTTGCATCTGTTCGGCGGTCAACTCTTCGAAGTACCCGGCAAAGAAACTCGCCGCATTGTTGACCAGCACGTCGATGCGGCCAAACCGGTCAAGCGTTGCCTGGGCAGCGGCTTCGGCGTCGGCCGCGCTCGTCACGTCCAGCTTGACGATAAGGAGGTTCTCGGACTTTCCGACGGCCCTTGCGACCTTTTCCGTGTTGCGGCCGGTTGCCACCACCTTGTGGCCCGCCGCCAACGCGGCCTTGGCGATAATCCAGACCGAGGCCCCGGCCTGCGCCGGTGATGAACCAAACACTCATATTGGGCTCCTGTTGTCTAGGCCGCAGCTCGGCCTCGAATTCGGACGGATGGCCAGCATGGGCTGACGTCCCATGCTGGTACCCATCCGCTAGCGGACTGCATCACTGCGGAAGGCCGGCGCCTTCGGTGATGATGCGAAATCCTTCGGTCGACTTGGTAAAAAACTGCCGGGCCGCCGTGTATCCCGGCGAGTTGTAGTAGCGCTTGGCGTCAGCAAGGCTCGGGAACTCGGCGATGGCGATCACCGATCTCGAGCTTCCTTCGATGGCAGTGACATTAGGATTGTAGACGATCACGCGGCCGCCATACTGGGTGACGAGCGGCGAGGCGGCTTCGATGTACTGCTGAAACACCGCCTGATCTTTGATGTCATAGCTGCCGATCATGTAGGCGCGGGGGACGGCGCCCGTCGCTTCCTGAGCAAAGGCGGCCGGGCTCACGATCATGGTGAGAGCGGTGAGCGCGCCCACGATTACCTTCTTCATTTTGTTCTCCTTCAGTGGGCCAGTTGGACGGTAGGCATTGCGCGGAGAGTTGCTCCGGTTGACCGTCTGGCCTTGATGTCAGGAAGTTAGCTCCTTTAGCGGCATGCAATTAGATGGTATAATTTGCATGAGCTTAGAAGGGGGATTGATGAATGCGTCGCGACAGCCTGGATGACTTCCTGACCTTCATCGCCGTCGCCCGCGAGCGCAGCTTCACCAAGGCGGCCGCCATGCTCGGCGTGTCGCAGTCGGCTCTGAGCTATTCGATCCGGACGATGGAAGAGCGCCTCGGCGTTAGGCTGCTGACCCGCACGACCCGCAGCGTCTCGCTAACCGAAGCGGGGGATCGCCTGTTTCGAAGCATCGCTCCCAAGTTAGATGAGATCGCAAGCGAGATTGCCGCCCTCAGCGCCCTGCGCGACAAGCCGGCCGGCACAGTCCGGATCACCACGGTGGAGCATGCCGGCGAGACCATCATCTGGCCCGCCATGGTCGGGCTCATGCGCGACTATCCCGACATCAGGGTCGAGATTATCCACGACTACGGCTTGGCAGACATTGCGGCCGATCGCTTCGATGCGGGTGTACGGCTCGGCGAACAGGTGGACAAGGACATGATCTCGGCGCGCGTTGGGCCAGACTTCCGCATGGCGGTTGTGGTAGCGCCTTCATACTTCGCAAGCCGCTCCCGTCCGGTCACGCCTGAAGACCTTGCCGATCATGCGTGCATACCCCTGCGACTGCCCACAGGCGGCTGTGCACCGTGGGAGTTTCGCAAGGAGGGGCGGGAGTTGAAGGTGCGCGTTCAAGGACACGCCGCGTTCAACACCCTCGCGATGATCTGTCAGGCCAGCCTTGAAGGATTCGGGCTCGCCTATCTGCCCGAGGATCTGGTGACCTACCCACTCGAACAGGGTCGCCTGGTGCGTGTTCTTGAGGACTGGTGCCCCCTTCGGCCGGGATATCACCTGTATTATCCAAGCCGGCGCCAACACTCGCCGGCTTTCGCACTCGTGCTGGAAACGCTGCGCTACCGCGACTGAGTGCGGTTGAAATAAGGGTCGTCAGACCTCGACGACCATGGCACCTATCCAAGCCGCCCAGTACAGGAAGTCCGGAGCGTCCGTTTCCCACCGATCCCAGTCCCCCAATTTATGAGTTCACGGCCTAGGGCTGCCGGCGTCATCAGAGTGGAAAGGTCGGTAGCGCCGGTCTATGTAAGACACAGTCCCCAATCACGGCAGGCAGGATCATGACCACACATTCGCGCGGCGTTTCCGCAAGCATCGACCCGGTGAAGCTCGACAGGCTGGCGGAGGTCGCCGTCAAGGTCGGGCTGCAATTGCAACCGGGGCAGGATCTGGTGCTGACCTCCTCGATTGCAGCGCTGCCTTTGACGCGGCGGATCGTCGAGCATGCCTACAAGGCAGGTGCGGGCCTGGTCACGCCGATCTTCAATGACGACGAGATCACTCTGGCACGCTTCCGCTATGGCGCCGACGACGGCTTCGACCGCGCCGCCGGCTGGCTCTATGAAGGCATGGCAAAAGCCTTCGCCAACAATGCGGCCAGGCTTGCGGTGCGCGGCGAGGATCCGTCGCTGCTTTCTTCTCAGGACCCGGCAAAGGTGGCGCGTGCCAACAAGGCGAATTCGATGGCCTACCAGCCGGCGCTGGAGAAGATCACCGGCTTCGACATCAACTGGAACATCGTCGCCTATCCCGATCAGGCCTGGGCCAAGCAGGTATTCCCGGACGACGCGGAAGACGTCGCCGTGGCCAAGCTTGCCGACGCCATCTTTGCCGCCTCGCGGGTGGACGTCGAAGACCCGATCGCCAACTGGACGGCGCACAATGCGGCATTGAAGAGCCGCACCGAATGGCTGAACGGCCACAATTTCCACGCGCTGCATTTCACCGGTGCCGGCACCGACCTGACCGTCGGGCTGGCCGACGGCCACGAGTGGATGGGCGGCGCCTCGACGGCCAAGAACGGCATCACCTGCAACCCCAACATCCCGACCGAAGAGGTGTTCACCACGCCGCATGCAAGGCGTGTCGAAGGCCATGTCACCAGCACCAAGCCGCTGTCCTATCAGGGCACGCTGATCGACGGCATTGCGGTTCGTTTCGAGGCGGGGCGCATTGTCGAGGCCAAGGCCACGAAGGGCGAGGATGTGCTGCAGAAGGTGCTCGACACCGATGAAGGCTCGCGCCGTCTTGGCGAGGTGGCGCTGGTGCCGCATTCCTCGCCGATCGCCAAGAGCGGGCTCTTGTTTTTCAACACGCTGTTCGACGAGAACGCCGCCTGCCACATCGCGCTTGGCCAGTGCTACTCTAAGTGCTTCGTCGACGGCGCCTCGCTCAGCCAGGACGAGATCGCGGCGCGCGGCGGCAACAAGAGTTTCATCCACATCGACTGGATGATCGGCTCCGACAAGATCGACATAGACGGCATCCACAAGGACGGCAGCCGCGTGCCGGTGATGCGCAAGGGCGAGTGGGTTTAGGCCCGGGATCGCTAAGCGAAGGCCAGCAAGCATCGGCGCCTGCTGGCCCATGCGGAGTTGGCAATGGAGCTCGCGGTCAAGCGCATCTATGAGCCGCCGGCGCCCGATGACGGGCAGCGGGTGCTCGTCGATCGCATATGGCCGCGCGGCATCGCCAAGCAGGACTCGGCGCTGACGGCCTGGCTAAAGGACATCGCGCCAAGCGACGCGTTGCGCAAATGGTTCGGCCATGAGCCGGCGCGCTGGGCGGAGTTCCAGCGGCGATACCGCGATGAGCTCGAACGGAACGGCGAGGCGGTGGCGGAACTGCGCGCCTTGCTTCGTGAAGGCAAGGTGACGCTGCTCTACGGCGCCCATGACGAGGCGCACAACAATGCGGTGGCACTGGCTAGCTATTTGCGTGAGAACAATTAGTCACGCCGGCGGGACAGCACCCCTCTCTGTCCTGCCGGACATCTCCCCCTCGTGGGCCCCCAAGGGGGGAGATTGGCAGCTTCGCCGAAAGCGCCCTTCTTTGGAGACTAGCGAACGCCGAAGTGACATCCAATCACCCCACTAGAGTGGGAGATGTCCGGCAGGACAGAGGGGGCGCGACGGATCGCGGCGGGTCGGTCCTATTTCCTACTCACCGCCTGCTGATAAACATCAGGCTTGAAGCCAACGAGAACCCTGTCGCCAAGTTCCAGCACCGGTCGCTTTATCATCGTCGGTTTGGCCAGCATCAGCGCCTTGGCCTTCTTTTCATCCAGACCCATCCTGTCTTCGTCCGACAGTTCACGGAACGTTGTGCTCGCCTTGTTGAGCAGGATTTCCCAGCCGACCTTGCCTGACCAGCCGTTCAGCCGGTCCGCGTCAAGCCCGTCTGCCCTGTAGTCGTGAAAGCGATAGGCAACATCGTGGCTCGCCAGCCAGACACGCGCCTTCTTGACCGTATCGCAATTGGTGATGCCGTACATGGTGATCGTCAAAACGCGTCCTCGGACCAGTCGAATCTGACGGCACCCTAAAACCGCGCCTCTCACTTTTCCAGCGGCCTCGCCGGGCTCCGCGATTTTGGCGCTTGCCAATAGTAAGGACTTTCCCTAAGTGTTTTCTAAGCCAACTCTGGTCACGCGGAATGGCCGAGGCAAGGAAATGACCATGACGAGCCTGCAGACCGAAAGCCCCCCGCCGATCGACGGCATTTTCCGGGCGCTCGCCGATCCGACCCGGCGACGCGTGGTCGAGCGACTGAACCGAAGCCCCGCCTCGGTCAGCGAGCTTGCGCAGCCGTTCGAGATGGCCCTGCCATCCTTCATCGAGCATCTCCGGGTTTTGGAAGGCTGCGGGCTGGTGCATTCGGAGAAGGCAGGCCGCGTCAGGACCTACCGGCTCGCGCCGGAGCCGTTGAAGCTCGCGGAAAACTGGTTGGCCGACCAGCGGGCGCTGTGGGAGCGCCGTCTCGACCAGTTCGACGACTACGTGCTGAAACTCAAGGAGAAAGACAGATGAATATGGTCCCGTTGTTCCAACCCGATCCGAAGCTCGACCTCGTGCTCGAACGGACGATCGAGGCGCCGCGAGAACTGCTGTGGACGGCCCTGACGAGGCCCGAGCATGTCCGCCAATGGTTCACGCCGAAGCCGTGGATCATCACCGATTGCGAGATCGACCTGCGGCCCGGCGGTCTGTTCCGCACCCGCATGCAGTCGCCTGACGGCAAGGAGGTCAACGACAGGCGTTGCTGCTACCTCGAGATCGTCCAGAACGAGCGGCTGGTGTGGACCGATGCGCTGCTGCCAGGCTACCGGCCGTCAGGCGACCCATTCATCACAGCCGTCATATCGCTGCAATCGCATGGCGAAGGGACGCGCTACACCGCGACCGCCATCCACCGCGACGAAGCCACGCGCAACACCCACGAGGAGATGGGCTTTTACGACGGCTGGGGCACGGTGGCGGATCAGTTGGCGGGCTACGTCAAGACGATCTGAGGGGACCCTGGCTTGGCTCACATTGCGGCCACGGAATCGTCGTGGCCGTTCAACCGCCAGCGCCCGAGCTCTTCGTACCGGCCTTGCCGGATCAGACTGCGGATGAGCACAAAGTCACGTACGGTCCAGCTGATCGGTTCGATCGCCCGTTCTCGAACCCTTTGAACCCGCAATTTGTCACGAAGCAATGTAACATGAGGTTCAAAGGAGCTCCCCACAAAGGGCTTCAGCGGGCTGTCGGCGATCAGGGCGGTAAGATTGCGCCAGAACGCTTGCAGCGGCGGGACGCCGTCGCTGCCACGCAGCACCAAGGCACCGCCGCCGAAAGCCGACAACCGATCGAACGACACCTCAAACGGTTTCGCCTGGACCATCGAGGCGACGTGGCGGGCGATTTTGACCAATTCCTCCGGCAGTCCATCATAGTCGCCGAGCCCAATAAGCGAGATGTGCAGGCGTTCCGCCGGAAACACTTGCCCTCGCAATCCCGATTCTCGCCGCCAGACGGCGGCCCGGCGTGCAAGCGGCACGGCGATCGTACTTTCAAGAAGAATGGCGAAGAACAGCCGGTCATTCCAGCGCCGATCCAGCTCCTGCCAGTTGAACACGGCTTGGCCGTTTTCGGTGATCCTGAATGCGGGCAGCTCATTCATGTTCATTGCTCCTCTCAAAGCCATTCCCGCCCAGCCAAGCAGAATAGAACAAAAAGGGAACAAATCAAACGGAAATGATACGAGCGCCGGTACTGGCAGCACCAACGCTCGCAACCACATTTCGGTCGGCCGTATGTTGATGGCTCAGGCGCCGTAGCCGATGATGCCCTTGATCTCGAGGAAATCGTGGATCGCCCGGTCGGCGTATTCGCGGCCGTTGCCTAGCTGGACAGCATAGGGCAGTTGGCGCCACGGCGCAGGCTGATATGCGCCACGTCGCCGACGCTGAATTGAAAACCCTCCGCCCGGCGCGGCGCGTCGATCACCACCTGTGTCCCCTGCCCCAGCTCTGCATGAAGGCGCAAGGTGCGGCCGTGAAAGACGATGCTGTTCACCCGCACCGGTGCAGTACCGGCCGCGGCCTCTGTCGTCGCCAAAAGGTCCTCCGGACGCACGCCGATGGTGCGCACCGTGCCCTCGCCAGGCAGTTCGCCCGTCTCCGAAACCGCTTCCAGCGGCAGGGCGCCGGCGGCGAACCGCAAGCGCTCGCCGTCACGGCCGACGAAGCGCGACTGCAGAAGGTTCATCGTGCCGATGAAGCTGGCAACGAATTTGGTGGCGGGCCGGTCGTAGAGGGTCGCCGGCGGCGCAATCTGCTCGATGCGGCCTTTGTTCATGACGACGATGCGATCAGAGATCGACAGCGCCTCGGTCTGGTCGTGCGTGACCATGACGAAAGTGGTGCCGAGGCGCGACTGCAGTCGCTTCAATTCGACCTGCATCTGTTCGCGCAGATGCGCATCGAGCGCCGACAGCGGCTCGTCGAGCAGCAGCACGCGCGGTTCGCAGACGATGGCGCGGGCAAGCGCGACGCGCTGGCGCTGGCCACCCGACAATTCGGACACGCGGGCGCCGAGCTTTTCAGCAAGGCCGACCATGTCGAGCGCTGCGCCGACGCGCTTCGCCTGTTCGGCACCGGCGAGCTTGCGCAGCGACAGGCCGAAGCCGACATTTTCGGCGACGTTCATGTGCGGGAACAGCGCGTAGTCCTGGAATACGGTGTTGACCGGACGGTCGAAGGGCCTGAGCGCGCTGATGTCGCGGCCTTCGAGCAGAACCTTGCCGCTCGACGGGCTTTCGAAACCGGCGATGACCCGCAGGCTGGTGGTCTTGCCGCAGCCGGACGGTCCGAGCAGGGTCAGGAACTCGCCGCGCGAAATATCGAGATCGACGGCATCGAGCCCGACGATACCGCCGGGGAATATCTTGGAGACCTTGTCCAGCCGGACGAGTGGATCAGGCGCCATCGCGAACCTCGGACGGCTTGGTCGTGTTGACCCACAGGATCTGGCAGCGCTCGCTGCCCGGATTGCGGAAGGCATGCAGCAAGGTGCTCTTGAAGGCGAAGCTGTCGCCGGCCTTCAGCCCGTATCTGGTCGAATCGACCACCAGCTCGACCTCGCCCGACAGGACGAAGCCGAATTCATGGCCGGCATGGGCGTAGGCTTCGGCGGTGCCGCCACCGGCCTCCACCGTCACCAGCATGCCGGTCAGCGCAGCGGCCGGCGGCGACAGCAGCGACTTGGCGATGCCTTCCGACTTGACCGGGATCTGACGCCGGCTGTTGGCGCGCACGCAATAGAGGTCGTTGCCGGCATCATTGCCGTCGGCGATCAGCGCCGACGGCTCTATGTCCAGGGCGGCGGCGAGCGGCCAGATCACTCGCACCCGCAATGACGACATGCCGCGCTCGATCTGGCTCAGCGCTCCTATCGAGACACCAGCTTTGGCGGCAAGTTCGGCCAGCGAGAGATTGCGCTCCAGCCTGAGCGCCCGCACGCGCCGGCCGACCCTGACGTCGGCGTCGTCCTTCGGCTTCTCAGCCGCTTCGTCCAGCATGTCCATTCGTTCGTCCTTGTTTGGTAGGGTTTCCCCTTCTCCCCTTGTGGGAGAAGGTGGATCGGCGCAAAGCGCCGAAACGGATGAGGGGTGTTGGGCGGAGTGCCGTCGGTGCCATCTGGAACACCCCTTATCCGTCGCCTTCGGCGACACCTTCTCCCACAAGGGGAGAAGGAAGAACCAGGCTCAGCCGCCCGCCTTGACCTTCTCGAACATCTTGGCGAGTTCATCATTCTGTTTCATCGGCCCGGTGAAGATGGTGGTCTTCAGCATCACTTCCGGATCGGACGGTAGCTGCAATTTCTCCAGCTCCTCCTTCGGCACGGCAGCGAAAGCCGAGCTGGTCGAGCTGCCATAGCCATAGGCCTGGATCAGGTATTTGCCCGAGTCCGTTTCCAGCCGGCTGTTGATGAAGTCATAGGCGAGGTCGACGTTCTTTGCATCCTTGAGCATGACGAAACCGCAAGCCCAGGTCAGCATGCCTTCCTTCGGCTTCATGAACTCGACAGGCACGCCTTGCTTCTTCAGCGACGTGGCCGAGGCATTCCAGGTCATGGCGGCGACCAACTGGCCGCTCGCCAGCGCCTGTTCAACCGATGTCATGTCGGTGGTGTAGTTCGAGAGCAGCGGGCGCTGCTCGCGCAGTTTCTCCGCAACCTTGTCCATCTGTTCCGCCGTCATGTCGAATGGATTGACGCCGGCAAGAAGGGCCGCCACCACCGGCGTGTCGTGGACGGCATCGATGGTCGCCATGCGCCCGGCATATTGCTTGTCCCAGAGCAGGCTCCAGCTCGCTTCCGGGTTCTTCACCAGATCGGTGCGGTAGAGAATCGAGGTGTTGCCCCAGTCCCACGGCACCATCCAGACCTTGCCGTCGCCGGCCTGCAGGTCGGGCAGGTTCTTGAAGACGGGGAAGATCGAATCCCAGTTCTTGATGCGCTTGGTGTCGATCGGCTGCAGCAGGCCTTCCTTGTTCCAGCGCGCCACCTTGTCATAGCAGGGATGCGCGACATCGGGGCGGAAGCCGGCCTTGACCTTGGTGAACGCGTCATCGTCGTCGCCGAACATCGAGGCTTCGACACCATCCGGGTGCGCGGCGAGGAAGCTCTTGTTGAAGTCGGGCAGATCATAGCCCGACCAGGTGAAATACTGCAGCTTGTCGCCGGCAAAGGCGACAGTCGACGCAAGCGCCAGTGCGAAGGCGGCCAGTCCGGTTTTCGCTGCCTTTGTCGTTATCGATTTCAGGTCGAATGCCATTGCAGTTCTCCTCTTTCGGTTTCTTCTGGTTTTGACAGGCTGGCGGTCGCTGGCCGCTGAGCGGCGGCAAGCCCGCGATGGCGCAGGATTTCGGCGAGTGCGGCGGTGACGAAGGACACGGCCAAGATCGCCGTGCCCAGCGCCATGACGGTCGGCAGCGATTTCGGGAAGCGCAGCTGACTCCAGATATAAAGCGGCAGCGTCGGCTCGGTACCGGCAAGGAAGAAGGCGACGATGAACTCGTCGAACGAGGTCAGGAAGGCCAGCATGAACGCCGAGATAATGGCGGGCAGGCTGAGTGGCAGCATCACCCGCCTGAAGGTCGTCCAGTCGGAGGCGCCGAGGTCGAGCGCTGCCTCACGGATGGTCTTCGGGATGGCGGCGAAGCGGCTGCGCATGACCACCACCGTCGCCGGCAGCGCCACCAATATGTGGCCGAGCACAATGGCAATGCGCGACGGCCCAAAGCCGGCGAGGTTGACCAGGATGAGCAGCGATATGCCGACGATGACGCCTGGGATCAGGATCGGCAGCCGCGCTATGGCACTGATGGTGGCGGCCAGCGGCGAGCGTCCGTAGAGGTCCATATAGGACACCGTGATGCCACAGAGCGTGGCGCCGGTGGCGGCAATGGCGCCGATGACGAGGCTGTTGGCGAGCGCACCGGACAGCGCCGAATTGCCTAACAGCGTGCCGTACCATTCAAGCGTAAAGCCTTGCAGGGGAAATGCCGCCTGGACGGAATTGTTGAAGGAAAACAGCGGGATCAGCAATATCGGCAAATACAGGAACACCAGATAGGCAAGGACATAGGCACCGAGCCAGCCGCCGCCCTGCCTTGCATCGATACGCGCTGTGTTCATGTGCGGCTGCCGTATCGGCGGTCGGCGAAGCGCACCACCAGCACCACGGCGAGAATGACAAGCATGACGGCGACGGCGAGTGCGGCGCCGAACGGCCAGTCATTGGCCTTGCCGAACTCGGCCTGGATCAGTGTGCCGATCATCGTGCTGGCAGGGCCGCCGACCAGCGCCGGGGTGACGTAGTCGCCGACGGTCGGCACAAAAACGACGAGGGCCGCAGCCAGCACGCCAGGCATCGAATTGGGCAGCACGACGCGGCGGAAGCTGGTGAACGGTTTTGCGCCGAGATCGGAAGCGGCTTCGAGCAGCGATTTCGGGATCGTGTCCAGCGCCACGTAGATGGGCAGGATAGCGAATGGCGCATAAGCGTGGGCGAGCGTGACGACGACTGCTGCCGGCGTATTCAAGAACGCCAATGTCGGCTCCGACCAGATGCCGCTTTCAATCAGCGCCGAGTTCAGCACGCCATTATAGGCAAGCACGATCTTCCAGGCGAAGACGCGCAGGAGATAGCTGGTCCAGAACGGCAGGGTCAGCAGGAACAGCAGCAGCCCACGCCGCCGCCCGGCATGGAAAGCCAGATAATAGGCGACGGGATAGGCGGTGACGACGGTTGCGAGCGTGACCAGGCCGGCGATGCCCAGCGAGCGCAGGGTCACCGTCCAGTACAGTGGATCGGTGGCCACAGTGACGAAATTCGCAAGGGTAAAACCAGCCCCCAGCAGCGAGCCGTCATTGCCGCGGAAGGCAAGGAAGAACACCAAGCCAAGGGCGAAAAGGATCAGCAGAAAGGTGACCAGCCCGCCGGGCAGCAGCATAGCGAAACGGAAGCCTGGCGAAGACCGGGTTTCCGGCAGCGGCTGCGTTGCGGCAATGGTCGACATTGACTGTCCGTCGAAATTTGAAATCGACTAAGCTTTTTTCATATTGGTGAAACTGTCAAGCTGTTTCACGCTTGGGAATGAAAGTCAGCGTTCGAACGCGTCCAGCATCCGGTACCAGGCGATGGTCGCGGCAACGCCGACCTGCCGAAACGCGTGAAAAGGGATCGGCCGGATCGGCGATATCGGGAACGGCAATTGCCTGGTGTCGCCGCTCGACAGATAGGAGGCGATGCGCTCGCCAAGCGCGGTCATCAGGCCGATGCCGCGGCCCTGGCAGCCGACGACCGCCAGGAGAGCCTTCTCTGGCTCGTGGATATGCGGGAGATGGTCCGGCGTCATTGCCACCCTGCCGAACCACCGCTTTTCAATGGCAATGTCTGACAGCGCCGGATAAAGCCGCAGCAGAGCGCGTTCAAGATGCGCCCAGTCGGCCGGGCCGTTCGGCAAAGCCATGCGGCCGCGCCCGCCGAGCACCAGCCGGCCGTCGGCACTCTTGCGGTAATAGACGAGGATGCGGCGCGAATCCGAAACCGCCTGCCCTTCCGGCAGGATCGCCGCAGCGAGATTGGACGATAGCGGCGCTGTCGCGATCTGGAAGGAATGCAGCGGAACGATCGTCTCGGCGAGGCCGGGGAGCAGGCCGCCGGTATAAGCGTTGGTCGCCAGAACGACCACCTTGGCCTTCAGTTCGGCGCCGCTTTCCGCCGAAACGTGCCAAATGCCAGCATCCTTGCTGATCTGCATCACGTTCTGGCGTTCGGCGATCTTCACGCCCGCCGCGGCAGCGACGCGCGCCAGTTCCGACGTGTAGGCGAGCGGATCGATGACACCGGCGCGGCGATCGAGCCAGCCGCCGAGATAGCCTTGCGCGCCGGTCATCGTCGCAATCTCCGTCGCGCTCAGCAGCCGGACATCGGCGCCGCGGGCGCGCCACTGCCGATCCCGGTTTGCCGCCGCTTTTAGCGCGGTCCCGGTATGCGCCGCCTGGATCCAGCCATTACGGACGAACGGCACCGCCAGTCCTTCGTCGCGGATCAATTCGAAGACGGTGTCAGCGGTCGAGGCGGCAAAGTTGACGAGCGCTTCGCCGCGCTCCAGACCAAAATGCTCCAGCAGCCAGTCCGGATCGTATTTCAGGCCGGGAATGACCTGACCGCCGTTCAGGCCGGATGCGCCATTGCCGATTTCGCCGGCGTCCAGCACCTGGACGGCAAGACCGAGCCGGGCGGCGTGCAAGGCCGTCGACAGCCCCATGATGCCGCCGCCGACGATGACGACATCGACGCGTCGGCCGGCTGGAAAAAGCGACTGGAACGCGGTTGCTGTCCGCGGCTTTTGCCAGATTGGATCGGAAAACCGTAAGCGCAAGCGTCACCTGGAGATTTCAGTAAGTGAAAACCCTAGCGACGATTTCATTATTTTGAAAGAGCGTTTTCCATGGCCATTGGCGCACGTCAGGCTCGATCAAGGTCCAGCGATGCGAAGACCGCTGGAAAGAATTGACAAAGCTCACCCTGGAAGCGGGATAGACGTTTGGCGGGAATTTGTTGAAAGTGCCGCGGCCCAAGGACAAGACAACAGGAAACGTAAGTCATGACGAACGCCACACATTTGCCCGCCGAGGGCCTCTTCGTAGGCCGCGCCCGGACGAGCGATGCTTCCCATCCGCTGGTGGTCACGGTGCGCGACGGCACGGTCTTCGACATCACGTCAAATGTGGCACCGACCGTACGCGACATTTGCGAATTGCCGGATCCGTCAGGACACGTCCGCTCGGCCAAGGGGCGGCCGATCGGTCCGCTCGAAGCCATTGCCGCCAACAGTTTCGAGACAGCGCGCGATCCGGGAACGCCGTACCTACTGTCCCCCGTCGACCTGCAGGCGATCAAGGCGTCTGGCGTTACCTTTGTCGTCAGCCTGCTCGAGCGCGTCATCGAGGAACAGGCGCGCGGCTCGGCGGAGAAGGCGGACGCCATTCGAGCCGACATCGCCGGGCTGATCGGCCACGATCTGTCGAAGCTCAAACCCGGCTCGCCGGAAGCGATGGAGATCAAGGCCAAGCTGATCGCGCGCGGCGCCTGGTCGCAATATCTGGAAGTCGGCATCGGGCCCGATGCCGAGATCTTCACCAAATGCCAGCCGATGGCCTCGGTCGGCTTCGGCGCCGATGTTGGCCTGCATCCGGTTTCGACATGGAACAATCCGGAGCCGGAGATCGCCATGATTGCCGCCAGCAGCGGCAGGATTGTCGGGGCGACGATCGGCAACGACGTCAATCTGCGCGACGTCGAGGGACGCTCGGCGCTCCTGCTCGGCAAAGCCAAGGACAACAACGCTTCGGCAGCACTTGGCCCCTTTATCCGGCTGTTCGACGAGACATTTTCCATCGGCGACGTGAAGAAGGCGGTCGTACGGCTGAAGGTCGAGGGCGAGGACGGGTTCTCGCTGGAGGGCGCCAGTTCGATGGCCGAGATCAGCCGTTCGCCGGAAGAGCTGGTCGCCGCCGCGATGGGGCCGCACCACCAATACCCGGACGGGCTCGCGCTCTATCTCGGCACGATGTTCGTGCCGTCGAAGGATCGCGGCGAAAAAGGCAAGGGTTTTACCCACAAGGTCGGCGACATCGTCACCATCTCGTCGGAGAAGTTCGGCGCCTTGGTCAACCGCGTGCGGCTGTCACCCGACTGCCCGCACTGGACCTATGGCGCCAGCCATCTGATGCGCGACCTCGCCAGAGCCGACCTGATCTGAATAGAGACGATCCAATTCGGCAGTAACCAGGCCGTGAACCGCCTCTATTTCGGGACGGGCAAGCAGGAGCCGCCGAGGATCAGATGGGTCGGAAAGGCGATGCGTTGCGCCGGCCGCTCGCGCTGGCCGCCGAGCCGCTCCAGCAGAAGCTGTGCTGCGGTGCGGCCGATCTCCTCGACGGCCCGGTCGATGAGCGTGATCGGGCCGGGATAAAGCAGCGCGACGTGCGACCTGTCGCAGCCGATCAGCGAGATATCGGCCGGGACCGAAACGCCTTGCTGCTGGATGGCGCGCAGCACGCCGACCAGAATGCGGTTGCCGGCGGCGATGATGGCGGTTGGACGCTCCTTCATCTGGAACAGGGCGGTGGCCTCGCGGAAACCGAAGTCCACCGAGAGGCTTTGCGAGCGGATCAGGTCCTGCGGCACCGGCAGGCCGCTGCGCTGGAACGCCTCGACGAAGCCGCGCACCCCGTTCACGGCCCGGCCTGATGTCGCTGCCGGCCGTGATGATGGCAATGCGACGGTGCCCGAGTTCGATCAGATAGCTTGTCGCCTGCCGTAACCCGGTGGCGTGCTCGGTCAGCACCGCGTCGATCTCGAGCGGAATGTCGCGATCGAGCAGTACTGATGGAATCCGCAACTCCTTCAAGCGCTTGATGGTGCGCGCATCCTGTTCGTTGTTGATGGTCATGATCATGCCGTCGGCCCGCCCATGCTGCAGCATGTCGATCGCCGCCGCCTCCTCGGTGGCGCGGCCGTTGGTGCTCATCAGGTAAAGCGAATAGCCGCGCTGGCGCATTTTCGCGTCCACCGCCTTGAAGCAACTGGCATGCCAGGGATTGGCAATGTCGTCGATGACGAAACCAACCGTCATGGTGTTTCGACGGCGCATGTTCTGGGCGCGAATCGGGCTGGAAGCCGAGCGACTGGATTGCCGCGCGTACCTTCCCCAACGTCTCCGGCCTGACAGTCTCAGGCGCGTTCAAGCTCCGTGAAACGGTTCCGACGGACACGCCGGAAACGCGCGCCACGTCGCGTATTGTCGCCGCCAGAATCCGGGTTTTCCATGTCGCGAAACTGAAAATCGAACGCGACATGATGAATGCTGGCGACTTCCGCGTCTCGCCGCTGGAAGTCGAGGCAGCGCTTGCGCCCTGCCCCGGCGTCGCCGAGATCGCCGTTGCCGAACACCGGTTGCGCGACGATGTCTCGGTCATCGCGGCCTATGTCGTGCGCAAGGCAGGCGTCAGCGTCAGCGCCGAAGATATCGTCGCCCTGGCGGGGCAAAGGCTCGCCGCCTACAAACGGCCGAAACAGGTGTTCTTCGTGCCGAGCCTGCCGCGCAGCGCCAACGGCAAATTGCTGCGCCGAAATCTCGCGCCGGACTGAAGTGGTTCAGGTCTTCTGCGTCGGCTTCTTTGCGGCTCCCCGACCCCCAGCGAAGCGGGCGAGCACCGCCTCGGTATCGGCGTCGAACGGACGGCCCTGATGACGCAGGCGGCCGGGTGTCTTCGACATGCCGGCAACGACATTCTGCATCACCACGCCGTCCACTTCGGCGATCATACCGCGGGCGCGGAAATGCTCGTCGTCAAAGATGTCCTTCATGTCAAGGACCTTGGCGATTGCCGCATCGACGCGGCGGAACTCGCGCAGCACCTCCTCGGATGGCCGGCCGGCGACCCAGGCGGCGACATAGGCCTCCAATGCCTCGCGGTTCTGGCTGCGGGCCTGGAAGCCGGCAAAGCGGGGATCGTCACCGTGACCGATCAAGGCCAGGACGCGGCGGGCGACGGAATCGGACGAGCTCGAAATCGCCACCCACACGCCATCGGCGCAGCGATAGGTGCCGCGCGGGACGGTGTAGGGGATGCCGGAGCCGAGCCGCGGCTGCAGATAGCCGAGATGGGCATAGGCGGACGGTAACGGCCCCATGATCTGGAACATCGAGTTGAGCAGATTGACGTCGACTGTCTGGCCTTCGCCTGTCCGCTCGGCATGACGCAGCGCCGCCAGTGCCGCAAAGGCGCCGACAAGGGCGGTGACTTCGTCGGTCATGGCGATCGGCGGCAGCAGCGGCGGGCCCCCGGCCTCGCCGAGGAGCCCGGAAAACCCACTCATCGCCTCGGCAATCGTGGCGAAGCCCGGATGCATGGCATAGGGACCATCCTGGCCGAAACCGGTGATGCGCAGGATCACCAGCCTGGGATTGCGGCGCAGCAGTTCGTCCGGCGCAAAACCCAGCGCCTCGAGCTTGCCCGGCCGCATGTTCTCGATCAGTACGTTGGCGTCGAGCAGCAGCGACCAGAGATTTTCCTTGCCGGTATCGGTCTTGAGGTCGAGCGCAATGACCTGCTTGTTGCGGTTGACCAGTTTCCAGAAATAGGAATCCGTTTCCCCCGGACCGGTCCACCCCATGCGGCGGGTCGGGTCGCCACCCGGCCCCTCGACCTTGATGACCTCCGCGCCGAAATCAGCAAGATAACGGCCGGCACCCGGCCCGGCTACGACGGTGGCCAGCTCGATGACGCGGACGCCGTCGAGCGGCCCCGACGCTTCGGCCTTCGGCACGGTCTTGGTCGCTGGCGGAGCCGGCTTGTCCATCACGCGTCCTTCCCGGGGCGCAGCGGCAGCAGGACCGAGCGCGTGAATGTGCAGACTTTGAGCCGGTCCTGGTTGAACCCATCCGTGCGAACGGTCAAAACCCCCTCGCCCTGCCTGGAGGCGGATGGACGCTGCGCCAGTATTTCGGTCTCGCCATAGAGCGTATCGCCATGGAACAACGGAGCGAGATGGCGCAGCTCGCTAAGGCCGAGATTGGCGACCGCGCGTCCGGAAATGTCGGGTACGCTCATGCCGAGAAGCAGCGAGTAGACATAGGTGCCGACGACGACATTGCGGCCTTGCGCCATTTCGGTCTCGGCGAAATGGCGGTCGATGTGGAGCGGGCTGGCCGCCATGGTCAGCAGGCAAAAGAGGTGGTCATCGGCCTCGGTAACGGTCTTGCCCGGCCAGTGCTTGAACACGTCGCCGATCTCGTAGTCGTCGAGATACGAGCCAAACCTTTCGTCGCGGGCCGAATGAACCCTCGGCATGTCAGACCTCGAGCACCAGGGTCGGGGCGCCGGTCCTCACGTCATCGCCGACAGCGATCAATATCTCGATGACGGTTCCGGCGAAGGGTGCGGGAACTTCGACCTGGGTTTTGTCGGTCTCCACCGTGAAGAGGGTTTGCCCCTCGGTGATCTTGGCACCGATGCTGGCCTGGATTTCGCTGATGACGACTTCATCGACGGCATCGCCGACCTTGGGCATCTTGAGTGTGGAACGCATCGTCAGTTCTCCGTCCGCAAGGCGAGGGTTGAAGGAAGTCCGCCGGCTGGCAGCCAGGCTTCGCGGCGGATGGGCGCTTGAAAACACCCACTTCTTCGTTGCCAGACGACAAGACCCCCGCCAAGATCGAGCGCAAAGACTTCGGTGAAATTCGAGGCGGCACGCGTTCTCATCACAGCGCCTTGCCCGTGGTGCCGTCGAAGAGATGCGCGCGGCTACCATCGATGACGAGTTCCAGCATCGTGTCGCGGCGCGGCACCTTGTCGGCGCTGACGCGAAGCACGATCAGGCGGGCATCCCGGCGCACCAGCTCGGCCGGATCGGCGGGAGTGCCGATCGAATAATCATCAGCGGTGCGGATGACGACCTGGGGATTGGCTGGAGCCACCGCGATGAAGGATTCAGGTTCGAGCTGTTCGACCAGCTCGACACGGCCGGCCAGACAGCTTGCTGCCCCCCCGCTGGCCGAAGCTTCGCCTGCAGGCCGCCATGACAGGTGCTCCGGCCGGAGGCCGACCAGCAATGTTCTGCCGGCCGGGAGGTCGTGGGCATCCGACTTCGGTGTCACAACCAGCCGACCGTCGCCGATGGACACGACCATCTTGCCGCGCCCGGCATCGACTACAGTTGCCTCAAGGAAATTCATCGCCGGGCTGCCGATGAAACCGGCAACGAAAATGTTGGACGGCGCGTGATAGAGCGCGTGCGGCGTGTCGTACTGCTGCAGCGCGCCGCGCGAAAAGACGGCGACGCGGCTGCCGAGCGTCATCGCTTCGACCTGGTCGTGGGTGACATGGATTGTGGTGACGCCGAGCCGCACATGCAGGCGGCTGAGCTCGGCGCGTAGCTGGACGCGCAATTTCGCGTCAAGATTGGAGAGCGGCTCGTCGAGCAAAAAGGCCTCCGGATCGCGCACAATGGCGCGGCCCATGGCGACACGCTGCCGCTGGCCGCCGGAGAGCTCGCGCGGCTTACGGTCAAGCAGATCGGCGAGGTCGAGAATTCGCGCCGCTTCGCTGACGCGGCGGTCGATCTCGGCCTTGGCAAATTTACGCAACTGCAGCGCGAAGGCGATGTTCTCGCGCACCGTCATTTGCGGATAGAGCGCATAGTTCTGGAAGACCATGGCAATGTCGCGATCGCGCGGCGACACCTCGTTCATCACCTTGCCATTGATGCTGATCTTGCCGGTGGTGATGGATTCCAGCCCAGCGATCATGCGCAACAATGTCGACTTGCCGCAGCCGGACGGGCCGACGAAGACGACGAACTCGCCGTCCTCGACCTCAAGGTCGACGCCATGGACCGCCGAAACGGCGCCATAGAGCTTGCCGACCTTCTGCAGGCTGATCGATCCCATCAACACCCTTCCCTGCGCAACGGCCTGCAAGCAGCCAGGCGCGGGCGATGCAGGAGCGCATTTCGCACCGTTGGCGACTGCCGACAAAAGCGGTCCCGCACCAGAAATTGTGGCGCGAGACTAGGCAATTCGAGAATCTATGTCAATCGTTTGACCAGACCAGATCAATCGGTTGACCAAACCGCCTCGCGGGGCTATGGTTGCTCCGCTTTCCCGGGTCGGCCGGGGTCCTTGGGAGGGGATGGAATGCCTGGTCCTTCAACTATCGTCGATATCAGCGTCGCCGCCATACAGGGCCAATTGCCGGCGCCGGTGATCTTTGGCGACTGGGTGATGAAGCAAAGGGAATTCGTGGTCGTGCGGCTGCGCACGCAGTCCGGCCATGAGGGCTGGTCGTTCACGCTGACGCGGGATGGCGCCTGCGCCGAGCAGATCCGCAAGAGCATCGCCCCAGTTTATATCGGTACCGACGTTGGCGACCGCGTGAAGACCTTCAAGACAGCCAAGGGGCGCAGCTACGGTTCGCACAGCGCCGGTGTCGGCTTGCGCGCGCTGTCGCAGGTCGACCTCGCCGCATGGGACGCGGCAGCAAAGATAGCCGACAAGTCGATCGCCGAATTCCTCGGCGGAACAACCGCGCCAATGCCGGCAACCGCGATCGTCGGCTACCCGCCGGCGCTGATGAACCCGCAGCAGATCGGCGAGCAGGTGAAAGGGCTCAATGCCGCGGGCTGGCGCCGGTTCAAGGCGCCAATGGGCGTCACGCTGGATGAATCCGAAGCGCGGCTGCGCGCCGCGCGCAGGAACGCGCCGGACGCCTGGCTCGGCACCGATCTGGTCTGGATGTTCTCGGACGTCGACGCGGCTGCCGCCTATGCCAACCGCCTCGCCGATCTCAATATGGGCTGCATCGAAGACATCTTCCCGCCGGGAAACGCCAGGAAGCTCGCCGAGCTGCGCAAACGCGTGCCGATGCCGATCTGGCAAGGCGACGAACAGGGCGGCTCTTACTATCCCGAAGCGCTGATCATGGCCGGCTCCGTCGACCGCGTGCGCGTCGACCTGACCTGCATGGGTGGGATTACCGGCGGCCGCGCCATTATCGACGAGTGCCTTGCCGCGGGCGTCGATTTCGGTCCGCACATGTTCGCGCATGTGCACAGCCAGGTGTTCAGCGCCTGGGGCTTTTCCGACAAGCCGGTCGAATGGGGCGTGCCGTGGAGCGGCGTCGACCCCTATGCGGACAGCCTGGTGCAACCGGAAATCATCAAGGGCGGGCTGATGAAGCCGCTTCCTGCCAAACCCGGCTTCGGCGACATGCTCAACCGGGAATGGGCGCTGAGCCAGCCGCACCAGGATCCCGACCACATTCTCGACTGACCAAAGCCGCCGCGGAGCGGCCTAGACACGGGCATAGCGATGACCGACGACCAGACCGTTCCCGCCAATTATGCAGCGGGCCTCTTCGACCTCTCCGGCCGCGTCGCCGTCGTGACCGGCGGCGGCAGCGGACTGGGTGCCGCGATCGCGATCGGCTACGCGCAATTGGGCGTCACCGTCATCGTTGCCGACATCAACATGGCCGGCGCCGAAGCGACGCGCGCAACGATCGCCGAACAGGGTGGCAAAGCGGAGGTCGCCAGCCTCGATGTCACCAAGCGCGACCAGTGCTTCGCCTTGGCCGAGGCGGTCAAGCGCGACCACGGCCATATCGACATACTGGTCAACAGCGCCGGCTCGGCCTTCCGCAGCCCGGCCGAGGAGTTCCCCGAGGACAAATTCAACTTCATCCTCGACCTCAACCTGAAGGGCACGTATTTCTGCTGCCAGGCCTTTGGCGGAGTGATGCTCGGCCAGAACAAGGGCTCGATCATCAACATCGCCTCGATCGGCTCGTTCAAAGCCTATCCCTGGGCGAGCGCCTATCTCGCGTCGAAGGGCGGCGTCCTGCAGGTCACCCGCGCACTGGCGCTCGAGTGGCGCGACCGCGGCGTCAGGGTCAACGGCATCGGGCCGACACTGATGGAATCGCCGCTGACCAGGGCGGCGGGAGCGACAAGCTCGATCACCGCCGATTTCATCAAGGCGCGCATGCCGCGGCCGCGACTCGGCTTGCCGCGCGAACTGATCGGCACGGCGGTGTTCCTCGCCAGCGACGCCTCGGAACTGGTCACCGGCCATGTCGTCATGTGCGACGACGGCTATCTGAACGCCTGACCAAAGGAGCGCAGACGGAATGGCCAGGATCACGAAAGCCCATCACACCGGCTTCACCGTGCGGTCGCTCGACCGCTCGATCGCGTTCTATCGCGACGTGCTCGGATTCGAGCTGGCGTTCCAATGGAACCCGCGTGCGCCCTATATCGGCGAATTGGTCGGCTATCCGGAAGTCGACCTGCACAGCGCCATCCTGCGCCTGCCCGGTACCGACGTCTGCCTCGAGCTTCTGGAATACCGCAATGTCGAGCAGATTCCCGTCGACATGCATAACGGCAATGTCGGCAATGGCCACATCGCCTTCAACGTCGATGACCTCATGTCGTTCTACGAAAAACTGACGGCGATGGGCGTCAAATCCGTGTCGCCGCCGGTGACACCGACGATCGGGCCGAACAAGGGCGGCAAGGCGGTTTACATGATCGACCCGGACGGCTTCCGCGTCGAGCTCATCGAAAGTGCCCAAGCCTTCGGCAGCTACAAACCGGAATGACGCCAGTGCCGATAAAAACGTTCCAAATTTCTTCCGCTGCGATAATTTCGCCGACGCTATCGACGATCCGGGCAGTGCATTGGGAGGTCTGAACCTTGGCTAAGATCTGGATACGGCAAGCGGTTCTGCGGGCACTTGACGACGCGATGACGGATGACCCCAGCGTCATCGTCATGGGTGAAGACATCGCCGCCGCCGGCGGTCCGTTCAAGGTGACCGAGGGGCTGCTTGCCACGCATGGCCCCGAACGGGTGATCGACACACCGATTTCGGAAATGGCGTTCATGGGTGCCGCGGTCGGTGCTGCCGTCTGCGGCCTGAAGCCGGTGGTCGAGATGATGTTCATCGAATTCATCGGCGTCGCGCTCGACCAGTTGACGACGCAGGCGGCAACGATGCGCTATCTGTCGCGCGGCCGGCTGACGACGCCGCTCGTCGTGCGCGCGTCAGCCGGCGCCGGCCAGGGGTTTGGCTGCCAGCATTCGCAGATGCTCGACCACTGGTTCCGCGGCACGCCCGGCCTCAAGGTCGCGGTGACCAGCAATGCGCGCACGACCTATGGCCTGCTGCGGTCGGCGATCGAAGATCCGGATCCGGTGGTGGTGCTCGAACCGCGCGTGCTTTACGCCGAGCGCGAGGAATACGAATTCGACCGCAACTACCGCATTCCGCTCGGCCAGGCCGAGATCGCGCGGCCCGGCAGCGACGTGACGCTCGTCACCTGCGGCGCGATGCGGCGGGTGGCGCTCGCGGCAGCGGAAACCAGCCACGCCAATATCGAGGTCGTCGACCTTCTGACGCTGTGGCCATGGGACCGCCGGACCGTTGCCGAATCGGTTGTGCGCACAGGCCGCCTGGTGACGCTCGAAGAGGCGCCGGCCGGCAGCGGCTGGGGCGGCGATGTCGTCTCGTCGATCGCCATCGAAGCGTTCGGCCGGCTGAAGGCGCCGCCGCATCGTATCACGCTTCCCGAAGCGCCCGTACCTTATAGCGGCGCGCTCGAAGCCCGTTTCCTGCCGAGCCCGGCCTATGTGGCCGAGCAGATCGCAACGCTTGTCTCGACCAACAAGCCACCCCTTCCGTGGTGGAGGAACGCAGCATGACGCTCTCCAATTCGAATGTGCCGATCGTGCGGCGCGAGGCCTTGAAGAACAGGCTGGAGCAGCTCACGCGCATGGTCGAGATTCGCGCGGTCGAGGAGCGCATCCAGAAACTCTTCGCCGAAGGGCACGTCCGCGGCAGCACGCATCTTGCCAGCGGACAGGAGGCCGTCTCGGTCGGCATCGCGCGCTCGATCGATCCCGACGACATCGTCACCTGCACCTATCGCGGCCATGGCCATGCATTGGCGCTCGGCGTGTCGCCAACGGCGGTCATCGGCGAGATCTGCGGCCGCGTCATCGGTTGCGCCGGTGGCCTCGGCGGTTCCATGCATCTGGTCGAGCCGGAGGTCGGGCTGCTGCCGACCGCCGCCATCGTCGGCGCCGGCCTGCCGATCGCCTGCGGCGCGGCGATGGCGGCTCGCGCCCGCGGCAAGGACCGCATCGCCGTATCCATTTTCGGCGACGGCTCGGCCAATATCGGCGCCTTCCACGAGTCGCTCAATTTCGCGGCGATCCGCAAGCTGCCGGTGGTCTTCGTCTGCGAGAACAATCTCTACGGCGAATACACCCGTATCCAGCTGTCGACGCCGGTCGAGGACATCGCCATACGTGCCGCGAGCTACAACATGCCGGGCGTCGTCGCCGACGGGCAGGATGTCGACAAGGTGGCGGAGGCGATGGCGACCGCCGTCGCCCGCGCCCGCCGCGGCGGAGGGCCGACACTGATCGAAATGAAGACCTATCGCTATTCCGGCCATTCACGTTCGGACCCGGCGACCTATCGGCCGGCCGGCGAGCTCGATGCCTGGCTGAAGCGTGACCCTATCGACATCCTGGCAGAGCGGCTGGCCGGCGAAAAAATATTGGCGCCGGGCGGTCTCGACCAGCTTAAGGCCGACATAAGCGATGCCGTGGAGCGGGCGACAATGGAGGTGCTGGACTCACCGGCGCCGGATCTCGGCGAAATCCTGTCGCATGTCGGCGCCCATTCGGCTGGAGGGGACCAGAGATGGAATTTCTGGTCGAAATAGAGGTCAATTTCCCGCCCGACGGCGACCCCCGGCAAAAGGCGGAGCTGATCGCGGCAGAAGGCCGTCGCGCCAAGGAATTGGCCGCAGCCGGCATCGTGCGCCGGCTGTGGCGTCAGCCGGGCCGATGGGCGAATTTCGGCATCTGGGAGGCGCCCGACGCGACCGCGCTGCATGAGGCGATCGCGTCGCTGCCGTTCTACCCCTGGCTGAAGGTGGTGGTGCGGCCGCTGGCAGCGCATCCTTCTGATCCGGGCCGAAGCTGACGAAGGATCAGCAGCGTGAGCACGTCTCCACCCGCAATAGGCATCGACGGTCCGTTCTACGAGGATCTCCGCATCGGCGACCGCTTCGACGGAGCGCCGGTGATGCGGCTGAGCGACGGCCTTGCCGCTGCCCACCATACAATCGTCGGCGGCAGGCTGAGGCTGGCCTTCGATGCGGCACTGTCGGCATCCGTGACCGGACTAAAGCAGCCTTTTGCCGCGCCGGCGCTGGTCTGGGACGTGGCGATCGGCCAGTCGACGCTGGTGACGCAGCGGGCGATCGCCAACCTCTTCTACCGCGGTCTGATCTTTCGCCGGGCGCCGGCGATCGGCGACAGTTTGAAGACCGTTACCACCATCATCGGGCTGCGGTCCGCCGCCGCCAGGCCGGGGCGTGCGTCGCGCGGCCTGGTCACCGTGCGGATCGCCACCAGCGATCAGGAGGACCGACCGGTACTCGATTTCTGCCGGTGCGCGCTACTACCGGCCAGACAGGCAGGGGATGGTGCCGCGCAGGGCGAAACCGATCCGCCGCGATCCGAGTTCACGGGAGCGCCGGCGGCCATCGGCGGATGGAACCTCGACGCTTACCGCAAGGCGGTGCCTGGCCCGCATTTCAACGATCTCAGCGCCGGCACCATCCATCGCCTTGCCGGCGGCGATGTGGTGAGCAGCGCGCCGGAGCTGGCGCGGCTGACGATGAACCTGGCGACGATCCACCATGACCGCACCCAGACGGGGCAGCGCCTCGTCTATGGCGGCCATACGATCGGGCTGGCAGCGGCACAGTTGACCCGTGCACTGCCGTCGCTGGTAACCATTTTGGGCTGGCAGGACTGCGATCATCTGGGGCCGGTGCACGAGGGCGACACGCTGCACTCCGAAATCGGCATCGGGCACTGCGAGCCTCTGCCCGGCGGCGGTGGGCTGGTGCATTTGCGCTCACTGGTGCGGGCGACCGCTTCCGATGGCGGGATTTCCGACGTGCTCGACTGGCGATCAGTGGGGCTGTTCGCATGAGCGGCGGCATTCTCGCCGGCCTTAGCATCGTCGAGGGCTCGGCCTTCGTGGCGGCACCGCTTGGCGGCATGACGCTGGCACAATTGGGGGCCGACGTGATCCGCTACGACCAGATCGGCGGTGGGCTCGACCATGGCCGGTGGCCAGTGGCGGACAACGGCCAGAGCCTGTTCTGGGCCGGCATGAACAAGGGCAAGCGTTCGATCCAGATCAACCTGCAGTCGCCCGAAGGGCAGGACGTCGTGGCCAGTCTGATCGCGAGACCGGGGCCGGGCAACGGCATCTTCCTGACCAATTTTGCGGCGCGCGGCGCCCTCTCCTACGAGGCCCTGAAGCACCGGCGCAACGACGTCATCATGATCGCGCTGACCGGCAACAATGATGGAACCAGCGAGGTCGACTATACCGTCAACGCGGCAACCGGCTTTGCCGAAATCACCGGCGCGCGCGGCGCCACGGAGCCTACCAATAGCGTGCTGCCGGCCTGGGACATCGCGATGGGCGAGATGGCGGCGGTGGGCGTGCTTGCCGCCGACCGCCACCGCAGCCGCACCGGCAACGGGTCATTGGTGAAACTGGCGCTATCGGACGTAGCGCTGGCCATGACCGGCAATCTCGGTCGGCTGGCGCAGGCCGAACTTGGAGGCAGTGCCGAAAAGGACGGCAACTATCTCTATGGTGCGTTCGGGCGGGATTTCCTCACCGCCGACGACCGCCGCGTCATGGTGATGGCGCTGACCGGCCGGCAATGGGCCGTACTGCTGCAGGCGACCGGGCTGGACACGGCAAAGCTCGCGGCAACAAGCGGCGCCGACCTCGACAGCGAAGGCGGGCGCTATGCGGCGCGCGAGGCGATCGCCGCCCTACTGGCGCCGTGGTTTTCGGCACGGAGCTTCGCCGACGTGCGGCGCATCTTCACGGCATCCGGCGTCTCGTGGGGGCCTTACCAGACATTCCGGCAATTGTTGGTCGAGGATCCGCGCTGCTCGACGGACAACCCGATGTTCGCAAAGGTCGATCACCCCGGTCTCGGATCGCTGCTGACGCCGACTTCGCCACTGGATTTCTCCTCGGTGGAACGGCTTCCTGCAGCCCGCGCGCCCGTACTTGGCGAGCACACCGACGAGATCCTGACCGAACTGGGGTTGAGCGACGGCGAGATCGGAAGCCTGCACGACCGCGGCATCGTCGCCGGTCCGGCGACGGCTTGAGCCGCGAAGGCTTTAGCGCAATTCCAGGAAAGGTGTGAAACGGTTTTCCGTCCGGAATTGCGTAGAAACAAAGAGATAGAGCGGTTCGGCGTTTCCGTGAAACGATGAACCGCTTTAGCGAGGCGGCGGCGCCACGGATTCGCGGTAAACCAGCTTCGGCGGGATATCGATGACGACATCCTGCGGTTCGCGCCCCTGGATCATGGCTTCGAGCTCGACGACGGCGCGCGCGCCCATTTCGGCGAGCGGGGTAATGATGGCGGTCAGCGGCGGCGCGGTAAAGATGGCGTCCTCGCCGTCGAGCGTGACCACCGAAAGATCGTCCGGCACGCGCACGCCGCGCACACGGGCCGCCGCCAGCGCACCGATGCCGACCAGCATGTTGAAGGCGAAGACGCCGGTCGGGCGTTGCGCCTCATCGAGCAGCCTGTGCAAGGCATCGTAGCCACCGCGGCGCGAGACCGGGCCGGCGATTTCGACGACGGCCGGCAGGCCGGCAGCCTGGCAGACTTCGACGAAGCCATGGCGCCGGCGTCGCGAGGTGTCGAGTTCGGGCAACGCGCCGATGAAGCCGAGGCGCCGATGGCCGGCCTCGATCAGGGTCTGCGCGGCAAGCCGTCCCGAAGCCTGGTCGTCGACGGTGACGCTGCGGCCGATGCTGGAACGGCGGTTGACGAAGACGTGCGGCACCGGATTGTTCTCGATGGCAGCGATCATCTCGCTGGTTTCGGCGCTGACGGCGATGATCAGCCCGTCGATGCGGCGTTCGCTGACCAACCGCATATAGGCGGCGGCAGAGGTGCGCTCGTCCGCAACCTCGGCAATGAGCATGACGTAGCCGGACCGTTCGGCCTGGCGCATCGCACCATGCACCGTCTCGGCATAGATTGGATTGGTGAGGTCGGGCAGCAGAATGCCGAGTGCGCCGGTGCGCTGGGTGCGCAGGTTGCGAGCAAGCGCATGTGGGCGATAGTTGACCCGGCTTGCCTCGTCGATGATTGCTTGGCGCGTCTGCGGCCGCACGCTGATGCCGCCGTCGTTGAGCACCTTGGAAACGGTGGAAACGTCGACGCCGACAGTGCGGGCAATGTCCTTCAGCGTGGCGCGCCCAGGCGGGCTGATTGGCTTCAAAGGCTTCAGCCCTTTCCGTACATGGCGAGCAGTTGCGCGTCGGGCGCATAGCGGTAGCAGCGCGAGGTCAAGCCGCCATCGACGGCCAGCGACTGGCCGGTGACGAACGAGGCCTCGGACGAAATCAGCCACGAGACGGCGGCCGCGATCTCCTCCGGCTCGCCGATGCGCTCGAGCGGATGCTGAATCGACATTTCCTTTTCAGCCACCGCGCTGTCGGGGCTGTCGCGGATCACGCGTTGCACCAGCGCCGTACGGACGGCGCCGGGCGCGACCGCATTGGCGCGGATGCCGATCGGCCCGTATTCGACCGCGATATAGCGGGTCAGCGCATCGATGCCGGCCTTGGCCACATCATAGGCCGCCCACATGTTGAAGGCCGAGCGGCCATGCACCGAGGAGACATTGACGATCGAACCGGTCGCCCGGTCTCGAACCCACGTCCGGATGGCTTCGGACGAGCCCCAGAAATGCGACATCAGGTTGACGGCGAACAAACGCTCGACCTCGGGCTCATTGGGTTCATGCAGATTGCCCATCAAGGCGATGCCGACATTGTTGACCCATCCGCGCAACGGCGCGAGTTGTTCCGCCGCCTCGCGGGCGGCTTTCAGCACCGAGCGGTCGGATGCGTCGCCGCACACCGCATGATGGCCGTTGCCAAGCGTCTTGCCAAGCGCCTCGGCTGCCGCCCGGTCAAGTTCGAGGCCGACGACATTCCAGCCGTCGGCGGCCAATCGGATCGCTATGGCGCGTCCTATGCCGTCGCCCGCACCTGTCACGACAACGCTTCCCAGGCTCATCGACGACCTCCCTGTCGGTTCGGGCTTCGGATGCGCTGGAAGGCCGCCATTCAGTCGCCTGGCACATTGTTGTTTGCCAGCGTGTAGAGGCCGTGCGCGACAGCTGTCAAGCGCCTGCGCCCGAGACAATTCTCACCCATAGAGCACGGCATCGATAACACGACGTGTTTGTTCAAGCAATCGTTTGAGCGATCATTAAGCAATCGATTGACTATTTAGATCGCCGGATGCAATCTGCCGTCCGGACCGATGCAGTCCCGTCGGCAGAACAAAGAAGAAACTGGGGAGTGAGACATGAGCGGAAAAGAGCAGACGGATCACCCGCGGCCCGGCGAAAACGCCGCCGTGGATACAGGCGGCCTGACGCGCCGCGACCTGATGCAGCGCGCCGGCATGCTGGGCCTGGCGACGGCCTTTGGAGGACTTGGCGGCACGTCGCCGCTCTATGCCGCCGGTTTCGACATGAAGAAGTTCGCCGGCACCAAAATCAACATCCTGATGACCGGCGACGAGAACGACCATCGCGCGCTCGCCGACATGCTGCCGAAATTCGTCGAGGAGACCGGCATGGAACTGGAGATCACCTCGCCGGCACTCGGCGCGCTGATCGAAAAGACATTGCAGAACCTCAAGGCAGACAAATCCTCGTTCGAATTGATCGAGTATCTTGGGTTCCTGACGACCCAGCAGGTCGGCGGCGGCTATTACGAGCAGCTCAACGCCTATATCGACGATCCCGCAAAAACGCCGCCGGACTGGGATTTCGCCGATCTCATCCCGGCGGCGATGAAGAATGTCGGCATTTTCGATATGGCCTCCGGCACGGTCGGCAAAGGCAAGGACGTCTACGGCATACCCGGCCTGCATTCCGGGTCGGTCATCTATTTCTATCGCAAGGACCTATTCGACGCGGCAGGCCTGCAGCCGGCCAAGACCTGGGACGAGTTCAAGGCTGCCGCCGAGAAGCTCAACACCGACGACGTGGCCGGTTGCTCCTTCATCGGCGCCAACGATTTCTCGCTCGCCGCGGTCGACTGGTACACTCGCTTCATCACCACTGGCGGCGTGCTGATGACCGGCAGCGCCAAGGAGAAGAATTTTAAGCCGCAGGTCAATTCCAAGGAAGGCATCGGCGCCTTGCAGATGCTGATCGACCTGCTGCCCTATGCGCCGAAGAATGTGACCAAATACGGCTTTGCCGAAAACGTCGACGGCTTCTCCACCGGCAAGATCGCGCAGATGATCTTCTGGTCTACAATTGCCGGGCCGATCCTGAACAGCGAGAATTCCATGGTCGCCGAGACCACCGCGACCACCCCGGTTCCTTCCGGCGACGGCAAGTCGCCGCGGGCAATCCAAGGCGGCTGGGGGGTCGGCATCCCGAAGAATATCGACCCGGCGAAGAAGGACGCCGCCTGGCTGGCGCTGACCTGGATCACCAGCAAGGCGGTGAACCGCTATTCCATCGAGAAATACAACATCGATGCGAACCGCACCTCGGCTTTCACAGATCCCGAGCTGGTGGCGAAGTTCCCCTACCTCAAGGACGCGCTGACGGCGATCGAGACGGCCGACACCATACCGACGTCGCTGATCCCGGAATTCTTTCAACTCAACGATGTCATGAACGTCGAGTTCAACGCGGCGCTGATCGGCACGCAAGGTGCCAAGACTGCCTGTGAAAAAGTGCAGACCCAGTGGGAGGCGATCTTGCGGAAGGCAGGCCACCTTGCCTGATCGGTGCCCGCGCGGATCGCTGTGGATGTGATTTTCGATGAGCCTTGCGACAACCGCCGCCACCCAGACGAAATTCGTCTTCGGCACACGTGACGAGCCGGGGAGAGCCGTGTGGCTGCTCCTCGGCCCGTGCCTGCTTTACCTGATCGTCTTCAGCATTTATCCGCTGTTCCACAGCCTGCGCCTGTCGCTTACAGATTTGACCGCCGCGACCGGCACCGGCAATTTCGTCGGCCTCGCCAATTACCGTGCCCTGCTGGTCGATCCGCTGTTTTGGAACGCCGCCATGAACAGCGCCATCATGGTGTTTTTCTCGGTTTCCATCCAGGTCGTGCTCGGCGTCGCACTGGCGATGTTCTTCAACCTGCAGCTGAAGGGCGCCTGGATCGTGCGCGGCATCCTGTTGCTGCCGATGCTGATGACGCCGATCATCGTCGGGGTGATGTGGCGCGCCCTGCTCAATCCGGACTGGGGGCTGGTCAACTGGGCGATAAAGCAGATCGGACTGACGCCACCCGACTGGCTGGGCTCGGTCGGCATGTCGATGGTCACGGTGATCCTCGTCGACTGCTGGCAATGGACGCCATTCGTCTTCATCATCGTCTTTGCGCGCCTGCAGGCGCTGTCGCAGGACGTCTTCGAAGCCGCCCAGGTCGACGGCGCCGGCCCATTCGTCACCTTCCGGCGCATCACGCTGCCGATGCTGACGCCGGCCATCGTCTTCGCCGCCGTGTTCCGCGCCGTCGATGCTTTCCGTTCGTTCGACCTGATCTACGGGCTGAGCTATGGCGGGCCAGCGCGCAGCACGACGACGCTGTCCTTTTTCTCGTTCCAGAACGGCTTCCAGTTCCAGAATTACGGCTATGCCGCGGCGGTCGCCTACATGATGCTTCTGATCCTCGCCGTCGGCACGACAGTGATGCTCAGATACGTCCAGATCCGGCCCGGGAACTCGCGATGAGTATCCGCCCGGGCCGGGTCATCGCCTACCTTTTCCTCATTGTGCTCGGCATCTTCGGCGCCGCGCCCTTCCTCTATCTGGCGGTGCTGTCTACCAAGAAGCGCATCGAGATCCTGGCGCAGGTGCCACCGACGCTCAACCTCAACTGGACGCAGATCGTCAAGAACTACAATGAGGTGCTGTTCAGCCAGGGGATGCTGGCCTTCACCCTCAACTCCATCATCGTGGTCGGCATCGCAACCGCAGCCGCGATTCTGATCGGCACGCCGGCGGCCTATGCGTTTTCAAGGCTGCGCTTCAAGCGTAGCGAGCAGCTGGCAAGCACCATCCTGTCGATGCGCTTCATGCCGCCGATCGCGGTCGCCATTCCGCTGTTTCTGATGGTCAAGACGGCCGGCCTGCAGGACAGTTATCCGGGCCTGATCCTGCCCTATATCGCCTTTTCGCTGCCGCTCGTGGTGTGGATCATGATCGGCTTCTTCGACGAAATCCCGAGCGAGATCGATGAAGCGGCGATGATCGACGGCTGCACGCGCGTCGGTGTGCTGTGGCACGTCATGCTGCCGATCGTGCGGCCGGGCCTGGTGACGGCAGCGCTGTTCGGCGCGCTGTTCATCTGGAACGAGTTCCTGGTCGCACTCTACGTCATCGACAGCCGTGCCTTCCAGACCATATCGCTGGGTGCCGCGACCCTGGTCAGCGCGCAGCGACCGATCGACTGGAACATCGCCGCGACGGTCGGCGTCGTCACTGTCATCCCGATCCTCCTCTTCTCGCTTTTCGTCCAGCGCTACATCGTGCGCGGACTAACCGCAGGGGCCGTGAAATGAAGAACGATCTTTCGCCGGAACTGGTGACGGACAATCTCGGATGGCCGGAAGGGCCGACCGTGATGCCGGACGGCAGCCTGGTCTTCGTCGAAAGCTACCGCAGCCAGCTGACCATCGTTGGCAAGGACGACAAGGCAAGGCAATTCGCCTATGTCACCGGCGCGCCGAACTCCTGCGTGCTTGGCTCCGACGGCGCGCTCTATGTCTGCCAGAACGGCGGCACCGTCGGTCCGTGGCGCGCGCCTGAGATGACCGTGCCATCGATCCAGCGGGTGCGGCCGGGCGCCGGGCCGGAAATTCTGGTGACCGAGGTCGAGGGCGTCAAACTCAATGGCCCGAACGATCTGGTCTTTGCGCCGGATGGTACGCTGGTCTGGACCGACCCCGGCACCTATAATCCCGCCAGTCCCGACCCGAGCTACATTTTTGCGCTGGCGCCGGACGGCAAGGCGACAATCAAGGTGGCCTTCCCAGAACCGGTGTTTCCGAACGGCATCGTCGTCGAGGCCGACGGCTCGATCGTCTGGGACGAATCTTACACCGGCCGTGTCAGGCGACTGAAGGGCGACGGCAGCATCGAGGATCTCGGCCGCATGCCGGGGGATAACCCGATCCTCGACGGCATGACGATCGCCGCCGACGGTTCGCTGCTGGTCACGGATCTGGTCGGCGGCGGCATCCATGTCGTCGCCCGCGACGGCGCCATCAAGGGCTTCATCAAGTGCGGCGGCGCGCCGACCAATCTCGCCTTCGATGGCGAGACGCTGTGGGTGACCGACGCCAGCGTGCTGGCATCGAGCGACAAACCGTCCTATGCCGGGCGCCTGTGGCGGCTGAAAGTGCCGGGCGGCGGCGCCCCGACCTACAAAGGCACGATCAAAATGGCAACGAAGGCCGGCGCATGAGCCCGCGCGAACCGTTTCCCGGACTTTCCTATCAAGGCAAGGTCGCCTTCATCACCGGCGGCGGCTCGGGCATAGGCCGCGAGACGGCGCTGACACTGGCCGATCTCGGCGCCGATGTCGCGATCCTCGACTGGACCGCGGGCACTGCTGCAGACACCGCCAGGCAGGTCAAGCACATCGGTCGGAAAGCGATCGCCTTCGAAGGCGATGCCGGTCATGAGAAGACCGTCGCCGATGCCTTTGCGGCGACGCGCAAGCAGCTTGGCGAAATCGATGTCGCCGTGGCCTGTGCCGGCGTGCTCGGCACCGGCGGGCCGGTGTTCGAGACCTCGGTCGAGGATTTCGAGCAGGTGATGGGCGTCAACGTGCGAGGCTCGTTCCTGGTGGTGCGCGAGGCGGCCAAGGGCATGCGCAAGCAAAAGAGCGGCGCCATCGTGCTGCTCTCCAGCCTCGATGGGCTGCAGGCCGAGCACGGCATGTTCTCCTACTGCGTGTCGAAGGGAGCGCTGCTCAACCTTGCCCGCGCGGCGGCGCTCGACCTGGCGCGGGACCGGGTCACGGTCAATTGCGTCTGCCCGAGCGTGACCCATACGCCGCTGCTGGCCGGACGGCTGGCAGCGCTGCCGAATGGTGACGAGATCCTCGCCTCCTACGCCGAGCGGCATCCGCTCGGCCGGGTGCTGACACCGCGTGACATCGCAGCGGCGATTGCGTTCGTCGCCTCGCCCATAGCCAATGGCATTACAGGCGCTGCCATTCCGGTCGATGCAGGCATCGGTGCCACATGGGACAATTTTCGCGACCCGGCCTGGATCAAGGGCTGATCTTGACATCCGGAATCTGAGGTCTTCGGTATCAAACAGGCCCGCAGCGCCCACGACAAGGGACGTCATGGTCGTTTGGAGTAGATGGGCGCCGGGAGCAATCCGGCCGACGCAGTCCAGGAATCGCCTGCCTGAAAAATATCACGCAAACTGATGCAATCTGATGGTAGGGCTGATGGCGCCTGCGGATGCGCCAACTACCACTGGCAGATGAAGGCTTGCCATCGATCGAAAAAGGGGATGCTCTGATGCACCCAGGTCGACGCTGGCAGAATACGATCGCGGTTTTTGCCGCGCACGGTTTTTCGCCGCGATCGTCGTGGGAGGAGGAGTTCGGTTCAAATGGGAGGAAATCAAATGCTGACGAGGCTAAGACTGCTTGTACTTGGCTTGGTGGTGGCGCTGGCCATTCCGGCCGCGGCACAGGCCAAGACATTCTACTGGATTTCGCATGGCGGCCCGGCCGATCCGGTCTGGACCTACTTCCTTGCCGGCGCCAAGCAATGGGCGACGGACACCGGCAATACCGTCAACACCTCGTTCCACAATGGTGACGTGGCGTCGCAGCAGGAAGCCGTTCGCGCCGCAATCGCCGCCAAGGCCGACGGCATCACCACCACCAGCCCCGATCCGGGCAGCCTGGTCGAGATCGTCAAGGAAGCGCGGGCGGCGAACATCCCGATCATCAACTTCAACACGCCCGACCCGAAGGCGGATTTCAACGCCTATGTCGGCGGCGACAACGTCACCTTCGGCAAGCATTGGGCGCAGTATCTGGTCGACAAGGGCCTGGTGAAGAAGGGCGACTTCGTCTGGATGCCGGTCGAAATTCCCGGCGCCACCTATGGCGTCCAGGAAGAGGAAGGCATCAAGAGCGTCTTCGAGCCGCTCGGCATCACCTATGAAATCACCGAAGCGACGCTCGACCAGGCCGAAGTGATCAACCGCATGGTCGATTACCTCACCGCCAACAGGGCCAAGGTCAAGGCGGTCATCGGTCTCGGCGACCTTGTCACCGGTTCGATCAAGCGAGTGTTCGACCAGGTCGGCGTCAAGCCGGGCGAAATCCCGGTTGTCGGCTGGGGCAACTCGCTCGATACCACCCAGGAAGTGCTGAACGGCTACGTCAATGCCGGCCAGTGGCAGGATCCGCAGGCGACCAGCTACGTCGCGCTCTCGCTCGCCAACATGGCGGCGAGCGGCATTCCGCCCGGCTTCGACGTGATCACCGGCGCGCTGTACGAGAAGGACACCGCGGCAGTCTACGACAAGATCCTGTCCGGCAAATAAATCCGCGATCGAGTTGGTCACGGCCGCTCCGGCGGCCGTGACTGTCTCATCATTCCGCCGAAGCCGGTTGCCGTCTCGGCCAGTTCCAATCCTATCGCGGGTCCAAGGTGGAAAATCGTTCCCTTATCCAACGCTCGATCGCGCGGCCAGAGTTCGGGCCTTTCGTGCTGCTTGTCGTCGAGATTGCCGTGTTCTGGGGCATCAATCACGACTTCCTGTCGCCGCAGAACATCTCGAACACGCTGGCCTTCACGGTCGAACTCGGGCTGATCGCGCTGGCGATGACACTGCTGATGACATCGGGCGAATTCGACCTCTCGGTCGGCTCGGTGTTCGGCTTCTCGCCGGTCCTGATGTGGACGCTGTTCAACAGCGGTCTCACCTCGCTCGAAGCCGCCTTCGCCGTTGCCCTGGTGGTTGCCGCCTTCATCGGGCTGGTCAATGGCTGGTTCGTGACGCAGCTCAAGATCCCGTCCTTCCTGGTGACGCTGGGCATGCTGCTGGTGGTGCGCGGCACCGCTTTGTTCGTCACCAACGGGTTTCCGCAGCGGACCTGGAGCGCCGAGGGCAGCTGGCTGGCGGAAGCCCTGGTCGGCGATTTCTTCATCGGGCCGTTCCGTATCTATATGTCGCTGTTCTGGTTCATCGCGGCCGCCGTCGCGCTCGGCTACGTGCTGACGCAGAGCCGGACCGGCAACTGGATCCAGGCGGCCGGCGGCAACCCGAGTGCCGCAAGGGCGCGCGGCGTCAATGTCAGCGGCGTCAAGATCGGCCTGTTCATCCTGTCGTCGATCCTGGCCTCGCTTGCCGGCGTCATCAGCTCGCTGCGCACCTCGGCGGCCAACCCCAACAGCGGCACCGGCTACGAGCTCGAAGTCATCGCCATGGTGGTGATCGGCGGTACGGCGCTGACCGGCGGGCGCGGCACCATCATCGGCACAGTGCTCGGTATCCTGATCCTGCGCGTGATGCGCAACGGCATCGTGCTGATCGGTGTGCCGGGCCTTGCCTACAACATCTTCATCGGCGCTATCATCCTCGGCATGATGGCGCTCCACTCCTGGCTGGAACGCCGGCATCAGGCAGGGACTTGAGACGATGGTCGAGCCGCTGATCCGCATGACGAACATCCGCAAGTCCTATGGCCGCGTTCAGGCGCTGGTTGATGCCAATTTCCATGTCAACGAAAGGGAGATCGTCGGACTGCTCGGCGACAATGGCGCCGGCAAGTCGACGCTGATCAAGGTGCTGTCGGGCGCGGTCCCGCTGACCAGCGGCGACATCTTCATCCGCGGCAAGAGGGTAAATTTGCGCAGCACCAGCGACGCCATCGCCCACGGCATCGAGACGATCTACCAGGACTCGGCGCTGGTGACGCAACTGTCGATCGCCCGCAACCTGTTCCTTGGACGCGAGCCGATCAAGCCGCCGCGTTTCCTCAACCGCATGGACCAGGAGGCGATGAACGTGGTTGCCCGCGACCTGCTCAAGCAGGTCGGCATCTCGAAGAACATTCCGCCGACGACGCCGATCGGCTCGCTCTCCGGCGGCGAGCGGCAGGCGGTGGCGATTGCACGCGCCATGCATTTCGACAGCGACCTCATCATCCTCGACGAGCCGACCAACAATCTCGGCGTCGCCGAAACGCAAGGCGTTCTAAGCTTCGTGCGCAGCGCCCGCGATTCCGGCCATTCCTGCATCTTCATCGCCCACAACATCCACCACGTCTTCCAGGTGGTCGACCGCATCGTCGTCATGCGCCGCGGCAAGGTGGTCGCCGACGATATCGACCCGAAGAAGACCAGCGTCGCCGAAGTCGAACGCGTCATCACCGGCATGTCGGACAAGGAGATCCACGACGCGCTGGTCGAGCGCACAAAGCGGCACGACTGACCGCCGGCTGACCGCCGAGGCACTGGATCGCATCGCCACATGGTTGCGAGATGAAAGCCACCGTTTCGGATATTGCCAGGAGCTGCGGCCTGTCGACCGCGACGGTCGACCGTGTGCTCAACAACCGGCCGGGGGCGAGTGCCGCCAACCGGCAGCGCGTAATGGAGGCGGCCAAGCAGCTCGGCTATCTGCCGGTTGTCGACCAGGTCGCGTTGCCCTCGCGGCCGGCGCATCTCGAATTCTTCCTGCCGATCGGCAGCAATGCCTTCATGGCCGATCTGGCCAGGCACATCGAGGATTATGCGGCGCGCCTGCCGCTGGTCGCCTCCTGCCGCATCCATAAGCTCACCGGGATCTCGCCGAGCGCCTTACAGACAGCCGTCGAAAACCTCTCCCTCAAGGCGAACGGGGTCGGCGTCATTGCCGTCGATCATCCAAGGACGCGCAACATCTTGCGCGAGATCGTCGAGGCCGGCATCCGCCTAGTCACGCTGGTGTCCGACGTTCCGGGCGCGCCCCGCTCGGCCTATGTCGGTATCGACAACCGGGTGGCGGGCCGCACCGCGGCGCTGCTGATGGGACGGTTCCTCGGCGGCCGCAAAGGCCATCTGGCGATGGTGGTCGGCTCACGTTCCTATCGCGGCCACGAGGAACGCGAAATGGGCTTTCGCTCCGTGCTCGGCGAGGAGTTCCCCAATCTGACCGTCACCAGTGCCGTCGAGATCAACGACGAGCCGGAGGTCAGTTACACCGCGACCATGAAGGCGCTGCACAACGAGCCGGAGCTGCTCGGCATCTACTGTATCGGCGCCGGACGATCAGGCGTGGCGAAAGCGTTGCTCGAAGCCAGACCGCAGAAAAAGCCGGTGTTCATCTGCCATGATCTGACGCGCGAAACGCGCGGCTATCTCGTCGACGATCTGCTCGACGTCGTCATCGACCAGAATGCCAGGCTGATCGCCGAACAGTCGGTCATTCGCCTGCTCGGCTCGATCGCCTCGTCGGCGCCCTATCTGACGCGGAAATTCATCGAGCCGCGCCTGATCTTCAAGGAAAATGTCCCGGTGCAGTGATGCCGCGCGAGGGCGGTGTTCGCTCGGCCTCGATCGTTAAAATTCGGTTGACACCGCAAATCTGCACATCAGCTATGCAACTTTTGTGGTTGCCGAATCATTGGGCAACCAGTAAGTTCATAAGCGTCGGCCATCTACTCCTCCCAGATGCGATGCCGACGTTGAATTCGGTGCACCTCCTCCCGCACCGCATTCGAAAATCAAGCCCGCTGCCACCTCCTCCCGGCAGCGGGCTTTTTTCGTTCCGGCTCTGAGGTATCGGCCAAGGCTGGGGCCATGACTATCACCTGGACGAGTATCGATCCGCGAATCGATGGGCCTTCGCTGAGATCGCCACGGCATTTCCCGGCGGAATCCTGTCACACTTGTCACTCTCACCAATTCGCTGCCGGCCCTATCTTGCCCTCACAACCAACAAGCAATACGCCGCGCAAGGAATGGCGCGGCGGCAGACGGAGAAGTGTGGTGACGACACATCCGAATGGGACGAAAGAGCGCTCGGCGGCGCGGCTCGTAACCGACGAGCTGTCAATGGTTTCGCCGCTTGCGAGACTATCTGGCCCTGAAAGAAGTGATCAGGCCTTCCGCCATGCGGACGAACTGCGCGCTCGGGCCTTCGGCGCCGACGCTTTGCAGGCTGACACGGGCGCCCTCGAGCAGAAGCGACAGCGTGTCGGCGAGAAGTTCGGCCTGGCCGATGCCGGCATCGCGACACAGCGAGACCAGCCGCTCGCGCTGCGCTTCCTTGAGTTCCTTGATCACTTGCCTCGCCGGATGATCGGTCTCGCTCAGCTCGATGGCGGCGTTGGCCATGTCGCAACCGCGACGATCCGACATCAGGCAATCGGCCGCCATCCGGACCCAGGCGTGCAGTTGCGCCAGTTTGTCGCCCGGATTCTCGGCCTCGAACTTTTCCCACATCGCGTTGGCGCTGCAGGCGGTCGCCCGCAGACATTCGATGATCAGGTCGTCCTTGGACTCGAAATGCCGGTAGAGCGTCATCTTGTTGGTACCGGCGGCCTCGGTGATGGCGTCGATGCCGACGCCGCGAATGCCATGCTTGTGAAACATGTCCCGTGCCGTCTCCAGGATCCTGTCCCGGGGGCGAACACGCTCCACAACACCGTCTGTCATCAAAACCTCCGTGATTGCGTTTCCCGAAATTCCCTCGGTGCACCTCTTGACTAGGGTGTTACCGGTCTGTAACGTTAGAGATGTTACTTACCTGTAACACCCGCATTGCATCATGTCAAACTCGCAAGTGCCGGCCATCAGCCCCGCCCAATCGGCAAGGGGACGAACCGCACCTTACGGCCTCGGCCGGCGAGCAAGAGAACACCCGATCCGCGGCCTGCCGCGGATCGCCAAAAACCAGGAGCCGCTTCGATGTCGCAGCGCAATGATCTGACGATCGATGAAGTCGTGAAGGATCCGATGATCCGCATGCTGATGAAGGCCGACCGCGTCGACCCGCGGTCTTTCGAGGCGATGCTGCGTGCGCTGGCGGACGAGCAGGCCGAGCGCCGCAACGCGCCGCGTCGCCCGCTGCAAGATTTCGGCTTTCTCGAAGATTCCGGCTCAACGCGCAGCCGGCGACTGTCCAGGGTGGCCAAGGCCTTTGGCCGGGCCAGAGCATCGGGCGAGGCGTGCATCTCATGGTAAACTTCTTCATTCATCGTCCGATCTTTGCGTCGGCGATCGCCATCATCATGGTGCTCGCCGGGGGCATTTGTTATTTTCTGCTGCCCGTCTCGCAGTTTCCCGACATCACGCCGCCCCAGGTCGTGGTCAGCGCCCACTACCCGGGCGCCAGCGCGCAGGTTGTCGCCGACACGGTGACGACGCCGCTCGAACAGCAGATCAACGGCGTTCAGGGCATGACCTATATGTCGTCGTCGAGCTCCAATGACGGCTCCTCGACGATCACCATCACTTTCGAGGTCGGCTATTCCCTGAGCACCGCCGCCGTCGACGTCCAGAACCGCGTTTCGCAGGCGGCTTCCTCGTTGCCGGCCATCGTCAACCAGGGCGGCGTGACGATCAAGAAACAGAACCCGAACTTCGTCCTGATCGTCGACCTCACCTCCCCGGACGGCTCCGTCAACCCGGTCACTTTGAGCAATCTCGCCTACCTGCAGGTGGTCGATCCGCTGAAGCGCCTGCCTGGCGTCGGCGACGTGCAGATCTTCGGCGAGCGGCGCTATTCGATGCGCGTTTGGCTCGATCCCGACAAGCTCGCCAATCTCGGCATCACCGCCGTCGACGTGCAGAACGCCGTCGCCGAGCAGAACGTCCAGGTGGCGGCCGGCAAGATCGGGCAATCGCCGGCTCCGGCCGGCACCGCTTTCGAGATGCAGGTCAACGCCGTCGGCAGGCTGAGCGACCCCAAGGAGTTCGGCGACATCGTCGTGCGGGCCAATACCGCCAACGGCTCGTTGGTGCGGCTCCGCGACGTTGCGCGCATCGAGCTCGGCGCGCTGCAATATTCGTCGTCGGCCTTCTTCGGCAAGGACCCGACGGTGGTGCTCGCGGTCTACCAGATGCCGGGCTCCAACGCGCTCGATCTGCAGCAGCGCGTCAAGGACAAGATGCAGGAGCTGTCGGCCCGCTTCCCGAAGGGGGTCAGCTATGCCATGCATTACGATACGACACGTTTCGTATCGGCGTCTATGCATGACGTGCTGATCACGCTCGGCGAGGCGCTGGTCCTGGTCGTCGCGGTGGTGTTCATCTTCCTGCAAAGCTGGCGCACCACGATCATCCCGACGATCGCGATTCCGGTGTCGCTGGTGTCGACATTAGTCGTCATGTACATGTTCGGCTTCTCCCTGAACATGCTCAGCCTGCTCGGCATGGTGCTGGCGATCGGCCTCGTCGTCGACGACGCGATCGTCGTCGTCGAGAATGTCGAACGCCAGCTCGAGGCCGGCCTCAAACCGCTGGCTGCCACGCGTACGGCGATGGCCGAGGTCACCGGACCGATCATCGCCACGACCGCCGTGCTGATGGCCGTGTTTGTGCCGGTTGCCTTCATCCCCGGCGTTTCCGGCCGGCTCTACAACCAGTTTGCCCTGACGGTCGCGATCTCCTTCGGCATCTCGGCCTTTGTCTCGCTCACGCTTACTCCGGCGCTCAGCGCGGCGTTCCTGCGCCACCGGCCTGAAACGCAGTTCGTGCTGTTCCGCTGGTTCAACATGGGCTTCGAACGGCTGTCGCATGCGTATGCGAATGGCGTGCGCATTCTCATCCGTCTGCGCTGGATCATGCTTGGCCTGTTCGCGGCCGGACTTGTCGCGACCTACTTCGTCTGGCAGCGCCTGCCCTCGACCTTCCTTCCGGTCGAGGACCAGGGCTACTTCTTCGTCGTTATCCAGCTCCCCGACGGGGCCTCGCTGGAACGCACCGATGCAGTGGCGCAAAAGGCACGCGATATCCTGCAGAACACGCCCGGCGTCGACATTGTCGGCTCGATCAGCGGCTTGAACTTCCTGACCAGTGCCGCGCAGTCGAACTCGGCGGTCGAATTCGCCATCCTGAAGCCATGGGACGAACGCGGCCCCGACCAGAGCGCCTCGAAGCTCGTCGCCGACGTGCGCAACAAGCTGCTGCAAATTCCGGAGGCTTTTGCGCTGAGCTTCGACCCGCCTTCGATCCCGGGCATCGGCACCACCGGTGGCTTCGAATTCCAGGTCGAGGATCTGACCGGCCGCGGCAGCGTGGCGCTCAACGATGCGACGCAAGCTGTGATTGCCGAGGCGCGCAAGCAGCCGGAGCTCAACCCACAGCAATTGTTCTCGTCGTTCTCAACCTCGACGCCGCAGTTCAACTACGATCTCGATCGCGCCAAGGCAAAGCTGCTCGGGCTCAACCTGCCGGACGTCTTCAACACGCTGCAGATCTATCTCGGCTCGCTTTATGTGAACGACTTCAACCTGTTTGGCCGCACCTTCCGGGTGACGATCCAGGCCGACAAGGACTCTCGAGCCGGTCCGGCCGACATTTCGCGGCTCTATGTCCGCAATGCGTCGGGTGGCATGGTGCCGCTGAGCACGCTGGGCAAGCTTGTGCCCATCGTCGGCCCCGAGACCGTGCCGCACTACAACAACAATGCGTCGGCCCTGATCAATGGCGGCGCCGCCCCCGGCTTTTCGTCCGGCCAGGCGGTGGCGGCAATGGAACGTGCCGCTGCCACGGCGTTGCCGAGAGATTTCGGCTACGAATGGACCGGCATCACCTATCAGGAGCTCAAGGCGGGATCGATCGCATCCGTCGTCTTCGGCCTCGCCATCGTCTTCGTTTTCCTCATCCTTGCCGCGCAATATGAGAGCTGGGCGATGCCGTTCATGGTGCTGCTGGCGGTGCCGCTCGCATTGTTCGGTGCGTTCGTCGTGCTGTGGCTGCGCGGCATGCAGATCGACGTCTACTCGCAGATCGGCTTCGTCATGCTGATCGGACTGGCGGCCAAGAACGCGATTCTGATCGTCGAGTTTGCCCGGCGCCGGCGCGAAGAAGGCCTCAGCATCGTCGACGCCGCGATGGAAGCGGCGCGGCTTCGGCTGCGACCGATCCTGATGACCGCCTTCGCCTTCATCCTCGGCGTGCTGCCGCTGATGTTCGCTACAGGTGCAGGTGCCGCAAGCCGGCAGTCAATCGGCACCACCGTCTTTGGCGGCATGGTCGCAGCGACCATCCTGTCGCTGGTGTTCGTGCCGGTCTTCTATGCGGTGATCGAGCAGCTGCGCGAGCGCCGCAGCGAGAGCGAACCGGTCTCCGAAACGACTGAACAACCAACCGCCGAACCCGCCTTCGAGCCATTGGCCGAAGCGGCTGAATAGGACTGGAGAATCGATCATGCGTAAATGGAAAATCGCGCTGGGAACGGCCGTCGCCCTTGGGGCGATTTCGATAGCGAGCGTTCACTTGCTCGACATGGGCAGTCTCAGCCTCAACGCCGGCACGGCCGGGGCGGCGACACCCAAGCCGGAAGCCTTTGTCATGCCGGTGCCGGTGGTGAGCGTCGTCAAGAAGACGATCCCGATCTATCTCGACTACGCCGCCCGGGTAGAGCCGATCCGCAGCATTACGCTGCAGGCGCGCGTGCCGGGCTATCTGCAGGAGCAGGTCGCCACCGACGGCGGCGATGTTGCAAAGGGCGACCTTCTCTACAAGATCGCCCCGGAGGATTTCCAGGCTGCCCTGGAGCAGGCGAAGGCGCTGATCCAGCGCGACACGGCAACACTCGACTATGCGCGCTCCAATCTCGGGCGCGGCAGCGAGCTCGCCAAGAGCGGCTATCTCGCCAAGGACGTGTTCGACCAGCGCACCAGCACCTTGCGCGAGGCTCAGGCCTCGCTCGCCGTGAACCAGGCCGCCTTGCGGACCGCCGAGCTCAATTTGAGCTATACCGAAATCCGTGCTCCATTCGCGGGACGCATCGGACGCAGCCAGGCTTCCGTCGGAACGCTGGTCAGCGTTGCCGGCACGGTGCTCAACTCGCTGGTGCAGCTCGATCCGATCTACGTCACCTTCAATCCGAGCGAAACGGACCTGACCCAGATCGAGGAAGCTCGGGCCGCGGGACCGATCAGTGTCGACGTCCTGCTTCCCGGTGAAACCGAACCTCGCCAGAAGGGCGATCTTACCTTCATGGACAACACGATCGATCGCTCGACCGGCACGATCACGGCACGGGCGACGGTCGGCAACGGCAAGTTCACCCTGCTGCCCGGCCAGTATGTCCGCGTCCGGCTGCACGTCAAAGAGCAGCCCGATGCGCTGATGGTACCGCAGACGGCACTCGGCTCAGGCCAGCTCGGCAAATACCTCTATGTCGTCGGCAAGGACAACACCGTCGACCAGCGCATCGTTTCGCTCGGACCGACCAATGGCGATCAGGTGGCCATCTTGAGCGGCGTAGCCGAAGGCGACCAGGTGATCACCGGCAATCTGCAGAAGATCGGTCCGGGAATGCCGGTCTCGCCGCTACCCCAGAAACCGGCCACCTGATAACCCCCATCAGGTCCGGTCCCGCGGCGCCTTCGGCTCCCACGCCGAGGGCGCCGTTTTTGCTGAGCAGGGTCGGCAAGATCGGCCTCATCGGCACACTCGACCTTGGCAGGAGCCATGAAGGCGCAAGTAGAGCGCGCCGTGACGTACCCGTCTGCCGCAAGCAGCTGGCCAGCGGAGAACCTGTACCCGCAATTACCTCTTGTTAGATTGTCGACAATCTGCTGTGTTGCTTTTGGTCTCCTGGAGCAGCCGGATGGCAACGCTGGATTTCAGTCCGATCGCGGATACGACACGCCGGGCCGAGATCGTGGCGCTGCTCCGGCGCGCGATCCTGACCGGCCAGCTGGAACCGGGGCAGAAGCTCAACGAACTTAGGATTTCCGAGCAGATGCGGGTGAGCCGTGCGCCGCTGCGCGAGGCGATGCGCGAACTGGTGCAGGAAGGCATCCTGACCAGCATCCCCTACGCCGGAACCTTCGTCATCGAGGTGACCGCCAAGGACATCGACGATGCCTATTCGCTCAACAAGGTGCTGGACGAATTCGCTATCGAGCGGACCTGGCCGCTTCGCGACCAGCGCTTCTTCGACGAGATGGACCGGCGGCATGCGGCGGTGAAGCAGGCGACGCGCGAACTGGACACGACGCGACAGATCGAAACGGCGCTGCAACTGCATGGCCTGATCCACGAATGGGCCGACAATTCGGTGCTGCTGGAGACCTGGCAACGGCTGGCCAGCCGGCTGCAGATGTATTTTGCGCTGCACCAGCGGGCGCGCAACGAGCCGGTGCCTGCCGAAGACGCTCACGAAAGCTATGTGCAGTTGCTCAAGGGCAGCGACATGCGCGCTGCACAGCGCCACGCCAAGGAGCATATCGATTTGGATTTCGAGGAACTGCTCGCCTATGCGCGCGAGTTGGAAGAGCGTGGCTCAAAGGGCGCCGGCGCGGATCGTGCCGGCCTAACGCGCAATCGGCCCAAAGGCGGCTGAGCCCGACAAGTTTGGCGGTCATCCCGGAACACAGACAACGGACAGAAGACGTGCAGATCAAAACAATCAAAGCCTACCATGTCGTGCAGCCCTTTGTGGACGGACCTTACCGGATGTCGAAGGGGCGCGTCGCCGATGCGTTCGACGCTGTGATCGTCGCCGTCACCGCAGATAGCGGGCTCACCGGCTGGGGCGAGATGGCGCCGCTCGGCAATTTTTACTCGCCGGCGTTCGCCGCCGGCACGCGCGCCGGCGTCGTCGAGATCGCGCCGCATCTCATGGGCCATGACCCACGCGGGCTTGCCGGGATCAACAGGCTCATGGATACGGTGTTCAAGGGCCATCCCTACGTCAAGTCGGCGCTCGACATGGCATGCTCGGATCTCGCGGCGCGCGCCGCCGACGTGCCGCTGGTTACGTTGCTTGGCGGACGCGAGAGCGAGACGGCCGAACTCTACAAGGTCGTCACCCATGGCACGGTCGACGCGATGGCTGCACTTGCCAAGCGCATCGTCAAAGACGGCTTTCATCGACTGCAGGTCAAGGTCGGCGGCAACGTCCATGACGACATCGAACGCGTCACAGCCGTCGCCGCCGCGGTGCCGAAGGGCACCGTCATCTTCTGCGACGCCAATGCCGGCTGGACGCCTTACCAGGCACGCCAGTTCGTGGATGCGACGCGCACCATCGACTACACGTTCGAACAGCCCTGCACGACGATCGACGAATGCATGTCGGTGCGCCGCTCGCTTGACAAACCGATGGTGCTCGACGAATCCGTCGCCTCGCTGGACGACATGCTCGACATCCACCGCAAGGGCGCTGCCGACGGGCTGACGCTGAAGATCTCGCGGCTCGGAGGAGTGACCAAAACGCGCCAAATCCGCGACCTCGCCGTCGATCTCGGCTTCATGATCACCGTCGAGGACACTGGCGGCGCCGAGATCGACACATCGGCCATGGCGCATCTGTCGCTGTCGACGCCCGAGGAGCGCCGGCTGCACGCCATCGCCTTCCACGAATGGGTGACGGTGCGCACCGGATCCAATATGCCGCCGGTCTCGGGCAGCCGCATGGGCATTCCGGACGGGCCGGGACTTGGCATCGATGTCGTTCCCGACCTGCTCGGCGCGCCCTTCTTCGAGATCGGCAGCTGAGGTAGAGACCGCGCCACCTCAAGGCAACGTCGAGCAACCCGCATCGGTCGGCGCCGTCCGGCTACCTGCAGAGGTCGTGCCCTGACCGGCAGCTGACCCCAAGCGATCGGCCATTCCAGAGCGGGAATGTCCCAATTGCGGGTTGAAATATTTTTCATTTGGAAATAGGAATGTTCAAAACGTTGATTGGACGCTGCGGCGCGTCAAGAACTGGAGGAAGCGACATGTCCCATCCGCAATTTGCAGCGGAACTTCTGCAGCGCGCTGAACAGCAGGGGCCGATCACCATCGGGCTTGCCGGCGCCGGTCAGATGGGCACCGACATCGTCGTCCAGGTGGCACTGATGCCGGGCATGCGGATCGGCGCTATTTCCGAGGTCAGGCCGCAGGCAGCGATCGACGCGGCGCTGCTCGCTGGCCACGACCGTTCCGACATCGTCCAGGCCGGCAATGCGGCGGCGATCGACCGCGCCATCGAGGCCGGCAAGATTGCGGTGACCGAAGATTTGCACGCGCTGGCGGCGGCTGGCCGGATCGACGTCATCATCGACGCGACGGGCAATCCCAATATCGGCACGCTGTTCGCGCTGGAAGTGATGAAGAACGGCAAGCACATCGTCATGCTCAATGTCGAGGCCGACATCACCATCGGCCGCTTCCTCAAGGACGAGGCACGCAAGGCCGGCGTCGTCTATACCGGTGCCGCCGGCGACGAGCCGGCCTGCACGCTGGAGATCATCGGCTTTGCCAAAAGCCTCGGCTTCAACATCATCGCCGCCGGCAAGGGCAAGAACAATCCGCTGAAGATCGACGCCATGCCGGCCGATTACGAGAAAGAAGCGGCCGAGCGCAACATGAATGCGCGCATGCTGGTCGAATTCGTCGACGGCTCGAAGACGGCCATCGAAATGGTGGCGATCGCCAATGCCACCGGCCTGGTGCCCGACGTGCCGGGCATGCACGGCCCAACCGCAACGCTGGAGGAGCTCGCCAGCGTGCTCTGCCCGCGCGAGGATGGCGGCGTGCTGCATCGCAAGGGCGTGGTCGATTATTCGATCGGCAAGGGCGTGGCGCCCGGCGTGTTCTGCATCATCGAGACCCAGCATCCGCGCGTGCTGGAGCGCATGATCGACCTCAAGGTCGGCAAAGGCCCCTATTTCACGATCTTCCGGCCCTATCATCTGACCAGCCTGGAAGTGCCGCTGTCGGCGGCGCGCGCCGTCGTCTACAAACGGGCCGACATGGAGCCGCTCGACCGTCCGGTCGCCGAGGCGGTGGCGGTTGCCAAGAGCGATCTTGGCGTCGGCCAGTCGCTCGGCATGATCGGCGAGAACGACTATCGCGGCTTCGCCATGACATGGGAAGATGCACGCGCCCGGGGCGCGCTGCCGCTCGGCCTTGCCGAACGGGCCAAGGTGGTCAAGCCGCTCAAGATCGGCGATTTCCTGACCTATGAAAATTGTGTACCCGACGATTCGATGGTGATAACCCAGATCCGCCGTCGTCTCGATCAGTCGGACGGACGGTTCGCTACCAACGCGGCTTGACCCCGCCGGATCTCCGCCTGATGGACGATATCGTAATCGGGATCGACGCCTCGACCACGGCCGTGAAGGCGATTGCCTTCACCCGCGACGGCGAGGAGCTGTTCCAGGCGCGCGAGACTTATCCGCTTTCAAATCCGAAGCCCAGCCATTTCGAGCAGGACGCCGAACATTGGTGGACGGCGCTGCTTGGCGCATTGAAGCAGGTTGCTGAGGCGGTCGGCGCTTTCCGCGTGGCGGCGATCTCCATTGCCCACCAGCGCGAGACCTTCACGCTGGTCGACAGCGCCGGCAAACCACTTATTCCGGCGATCCTGTGGCTGGACGAACGCGCCCGGCCGCAGGTTATCAGGCTTTCGGCCGAACTCGGCCGCGAGGCGATCCGCGACTGGAGCGGCAAGCCGCCGGACCCGACGCCGGCGCTCTACGCCATCGCCTGGCTTGCCGAACACCAGCCTCAGGTGCTTCACCAGGCAGCGGCACTGGTCGACGTGCACGGTTTCTTCGTCCAGCGGCTGACCGGGCGATTGGTCACCAGCACCGCAAGTGCGGATCCGCTCGGGCTCCTCGACGTCGAGAGAGGTACCTGGCATCCCCGCCTCGTTGCGGCCGCCGGACTGCAGATGGAGCAATTGCCCGACCTGGTCGCGCCGGGCGCAATTTGCGGCGGGCTTTCCGCAACCGCGGCGCAACTGACCGGCCTGAGGGCCGGCACGCCGGTCGTTGCCGGCGCTGGGGACGGCCAGGCGATGGGCCTCGGCATGGGCGTCTACGGCGAAGGCAAGAGCTATCTCTCGCTCGGCTCCGGCGTGGTCAGCGGCTGCTATTCCGGCAAGGTGAAAACCTCGGACGCCTTTCGCACGCTGGTCTCGCCGACCGGTTCCGGTTTCATGCTGGAGACAGTGCTGCGTTCGGGCATGCAACTGGTCGACTGGATTGTCCGCACGACCGGTTCGCCGTCGGCGGCAGCACTGGAGAAAGCGGCGCTGGAGGTTGCCGCTGGCAGCGAGGGCCTGCTCGTCATGCCCTATTGGGCCGGCGTCATGAGCCCCTATTGGGATGGTGCCGCGCGTGGCGCCATTGTCGGCCTGTCGCTCGACCACCGGCCGGAGCATCTTTTCCGCGCTGTCCTGGAAGGCATCGCCTTCGAGCAGGCCGTTGCCACCGAGGCCATGGAAGCCCAGGCCGGCGGACAGGCGGCGATGATTGCCGCCGGCGGCGGCACCAATTGCGTACTCCTCATGCAGATCATGGCAAGCGCGCTCGAGCGGCCGATCTCGGTTTCGCCGGTCAACGAAGCCGCCGCACTCGGCGCCGCCATGCTGGCGGCCGCCGCGGTCGGCTGGTTTGCCTCGCCGGAAGCCGCCGCAAAGGCAATGGCTGCCGCTCCCACCATGCATGTCGACCCGGTGGATGGACTTGTTGCCGGCTATCGCGGCCGCAAGGCAATCTACCGCGATCTCTATCAAGCGACGCGCGATATCCACGTGCGGCTGAGTGCTCTCAACGCGACTAGAGCGGTTCCTGATTTGACGGAATCGAAGGGGATTCCCGATCAGTCGGTTCTGTGATTCAAGATGCTGGCTGGAGTGGAGGCCAGCATCGGATGACGCGACCGCTTTCGGATGATCTTCGCGAACGTGTTGTAGCGGCGGTTTTGGGTGGCGAGAGCCGCCGGTCGGCCGCGAAACGGTTCGGCATTTCGGTTTCGGCAGCGGTGAAGTTGTTGCAGCGCCATCGGGCGACTGGCTCGGTTGCGCCTGGCAAGATGGGCGGACATCGCAAGAGGGTGCTGGAGCCGCACCGTGCCTTCATCGAGGCGCGTCTGCGTGAGACACCGCATCTGACGCTGCACGGTCTGAAGGATGAGTTGGCCGCACGCGGGGTCAAGGTCTCGCACAACGCGGTCTGGATGTTCTTGAGGCGCGAGGGCCTGAGCTTCAAAAAAAACGCTGTTCGCCCTTGAGCAGGCGCGCGCCGATATTGCCCGCAGGCGTCAGCGATGGCGCTCTTGGCAGGCCGGCCTCG
>NZ_JAMYOG010000024.1:0-61398 GCF_040319725.1 Mesorhizobium sp. M0894
ATCCCCCCCCACCCCTATTTCTTGGGTCGGGCCAACCCCACCCCCCGGGGGGGGGGGGGGGCCCACCCCCCCCACCCCCCGCAGGGCGTAGGGTGGCGGAGAGGATGGGATTCGAACCCACGAGAAGCTTTTGACCTCTACTCCCTTAGCAGGGGAGCGCCTTCGACCACTCGGCCACCTCTCCGTTGCGCCGGTGGATAAAGAAAAGCGCCGGCACAATCAACAAGCTGGCGCTATTATCCTGGAAAAATCGACCCTTCGCCAAAGCGCCGCCCAGCGATGTGGCGATTCTGCGGCGATTCCCTGGTTCGCGACTCGCGCCATGGTCACATTTCGGGCCGACCATCGCCGGAATCCGCCGTTTGCAACGGCTTGCGAAGGGCTGTTGGTTAACGGGAGCCTTCGGAGTGAGGCCAAATCGTGTCATTTGTGCAACAACGCCGGGGTATAGCGCCAACACAAACCTTTTGCCGGTACGATCGTGGTTGAACGCCGCCGTCTCATGGGTAATGTCGGGTTTGAAGGAGCGGCGCGGTGCGCATCTTTTTCGGTAGTGGGGATGGGGCAGGGAACGCTGTCCTTCAGCAAAGAATACCCAGACCCGTTTTTTAACTTTTGACTGGAGGTCAGAAAATGAACATCAAGAGCCTTCTTCTCGGCTCCGCTGCGGCACTGATCGCAGTTTCCGGTGCGCGCGCCGCCGACGCCGTCGTCGTCGCCGAGCCGGAACCCGCTGAATACGTCAAGATTTGCGACGTCTACGGCGCTGGCTACTTCTACATCCCCGGCACCGAAATCTGCATGCGCATCGGCGGCTACGTCCGCTATGATATCTCCGCCGGCGATGCGGGCGCGTTCACCGGTGCCCGTTACCAAGACCTTTCGGAAGCCTTGGAAGGCAGGGACGATGTCAACGACGGCTATTTCAAGCAGGCTCGCTTCACGCTGAGGACCTATACCGGCCAGGAAACCGAGATGGGCACCTTGAAGACCTACACCGAGACCCGCTTCAACTGGGGAACCGGTTATCACGGGTTCGATCTCGACAACAACCCGCTCACCCCTGATGCACAATTCTCCAGCTTCGGCAGCAGAGGCGTTTCGCTGAACTTCGCCTGGATCCAGCTCGGTGGTCTCCGCGTCGGTAAGGACGAAACGGCCTTCAATACGTTCACCGGTTACGCCGGCAACGTCATCAACGATACGCTGGTTCCCTACGGCGGCTTCGACACCAACGTCATCCAGTACTACTTCGATGCCGGCAACGGCTTCTCGGCAGTGGCGTCGTTGGAAACCGGTGAAGGCTTTATCCTTAACGGCGACACCCCGGCAAATGCAACGCTCCACCTCGGCCACGATTCGATCGACAGCTATGTTCCATATGTCGTCGGCGGCGTGAAATACACGCAGGGCTGGGGTTCGATCTCGGGCGTCATTGCCTATGACAGCGCAGTGGAAGAATGGACAGGCAAGGCTCGCCTGGACGTGACGCCGATGCAGAACCTGACGCTGTTCCTGATGGCCGGCTACGGTTCGGACGACAATATCCCACGCAACTTCTACAAGCAGTGGAGCGGCAACTGGGCAGTCTGGGGTGGTGGCACTTACACCATCAACGAGAAGACCTCGTTCAACCTTCAGGCGGCGTATGACGAAGGCGAGAACGTCGGCATCGCGGCGAACATCGCCTACGACATCGTCCCCGGCTTCACGATCACGGCCGAAGTCGATTACCTGCACTTCGGTGACAACAATTTCGACAACTGGACCGGTGCTACCGACGAAAACAGCATCGGCGGTGTCCTCCGCTTCCAGCGCTCGTTCTAAGGGCTGGACTTAAGCAACTGAAATCCAGCCCGGGCGCTTCAACGCCCGGGCTGTTTTTGTTTTCGCGACTGGTAGCAAACAGAAGGAAAAGGGGGTTCGGTAGCTGAACAGGGTTGTGGAACGATGTCGTTGGGATCCGCCACTGGTGGATGAAATCGGCCGCAACGCTTAAAACTCTTGAAAGGGCACCGCCAAGCAGGTAGGTCTAGGCCTATCCACTCGGGGGTGTGGCGAATAATGACGAACGATGCGATTCAAGAGGGAGGGACCTCTGATCATTTTTCGATGTTTTCTTCTCAAACTGCAAAGATAAAATACAGTTACAACAAGATACGAGAAGTAAAGTCGCATAGGATCGGAGAACTTTTTTCAGCTTACCGGGACACACTTTGGGATGATGGGCGGCATAAATACAATGTCAGCTCTTTCATCGGCGAAATAGACGAAATTCTCCTTGGGGAGCGTTTCAGCGCCTTTGACCAAAGCACCCTCGACAACCTTATCGGCACCTTGCGCCAGCGCGGCAACAGCAACGCAACCATCAACCGGAAGATGGCTGCCCTCAGCAAACTGCTGCGCAAGGCTCACAAGATGGGGGATATCCATAGCCTGCCCGAGTTCCGCCGCCAGAAAGAGCGGGCGGGACGGATTCGTTTCCTCGAAAGGGACGAGGAGGCTCGGCTGTTTGCCGCCATCAAAAGCCGCAGCGAGGACGCCTATCGGCTTTCCGTCTTTCTCGTCGACACCGGTTGCCGCCTCGGCGAAGCGCTGGGCTTGATCTGGAACGATATCCAGGAGCACCGCGTCAGTTTCTGGATCACCAAGTCCGGCCGCAGCCGCACCATCCCGATGACCGAGCGGGTAAAAGAGGTGATCAAGCTGCCGGCCACCGAGGGCCGCCGGCCCAAAGGCCCTTTCACCAAGCTTAGCCAGGCGCAGTTTCGTGCCATCTGGAACGATGCCAAGGCCGAGGTCGGGCTTGGCGCCGACGATCAGGTCGTGCCGCACATATTGCGCCACACATGCGCCTCGCGTCTCGTCCAGGGCGGCATCGATATCAGGCGTGTGCAGATGTGGCTCGGCCACCAGACGCTGTCGATGACCATGCGCTACGCCCATCTGGCCACCAACGATCTCGACGGCTGCGTCACTGTGCTGGAGACGCCGCGGTGCAGTGGCGCGGACAGCGGCGGCGCAAGTCCTTTGTCCTCTCCACCTTCGGCAAGGCGGGAACCAAAAAGCGAGCCGGTCGCAAGCAAGGCACCAAAGCCCGCGAAGAGAAGCGCCAAATCCTGACGGTTTGGGTGGTCTGGCGTAAGTCGGTCGACCTGACGACGGATTGCAGGCCAACTCATCAAGTCGGCGCTGCCCCTCACCCTTACCCTCTCCCCGTGAAAAACGGGGAGAGGGCAGTTCGTCAGCGTTGCGGCCGTCTGTCCTTCTCCCCGTCACTACACGGGGAGAAGGTGCCGGCAGGCGGATGAGGGGCGGCGCCGACATCCAACAATTATTCTCCGGGACGCCAGCAGAGCTGTTAATCGCTGCCAGAATGCTTCACAGGTACAAGATAAGGCAGAGAGTTACTTAAACTTACCGTGGTTTTACTTCCAACCGCTCCGCCGCTCCACCCGATCGAAAAAACCAGCGATCCTGGCCGGCAGGATCCCGGACTCCAAAAACGGTGCATGCCCCTGGCCGTCAGCGGTGATCGTCTCGATATCGGTATGGCGCGTCCGCATCTGCTCGAGCGTTTCGGCGGACAGCAGCTTCGAGTTGGCGCCGCATATGACGAGCATTGGGATGGCCGCCAGCGCGTCGAACTGTGGCCAAAGATCGGGCATCGGCCGGCTGGGATCGAGGCCCGCCAGCGTATCGACCAGTTTCGGATCGAAATCGGGCAGAAATCCCTCCTCGGTCTCGCGGTAGAGGGCTGACGCCATCCGCTCCCAATCCGCATCGGTCAGCGCCGCAAAATCGGCGCCATGGGTGCTGCGCAGGCCGCGGACCACCTCTGCGTACGCCTTCGGCCTGGGCGCGGGGTCGAGATAGGAGCGGATATGGGCGAGACCTTGCGCCTCGATCACCGGGCCGATGTCGTTGAGGACGACGGCCTTCAGCACGGCCGGCCGCATCGCCCCGAGCACATGGATGATCAGTCCGCCGCGCGACGTGCCGATGAAGGCAGCCTCCTCGATGCTCAGCGCCGCCAGCCCGGCGAGAATATCGCCAGCTTCGATGCCGATATTGTAATGGCCGATATCGGCATCGTAGGCGGACTGCCCGCGCCCGCGATAGTCGAAAGCGACGACCTTGCGCTTCGCCTGCGTCGACAGATAAAGCGCCAGCTCGTGAAAATCACGGCAATTGCGGGTCAGGCCGGGCAGGCAAACGACTGGCCAGCGGCCGGAATTCGCTTCGCCGTAGATGCGGGCGTGCAGGGACAGCCCGTCCGGCGCGGCGTAGAAGAAATCGGAGAAACCCTGCTCGGTTGCCATGTGGACTCCGTTCCTCTCGCTGCTGGCTTGTTTCAACTGCTACAGGCGAGGGGCCGGTAGGGTCAAATAGGGGAGGCGCCGAAGTTGCAGGGTCCCTCAAGGGGGAGATTGGCTGTCATCGTCGCTTTCGCCAAGTTTCGCCGGATGCAGAAAGGCACTGTCCACGAAGCTGCCGATCTCCCCCCTGGTGGGACCCTTGGGGAGATGTCCGGCAGGACAGGGCGGGCCGCTGTCCGCCAACTCGACGTCCGGAACTTTCAAAGCCTGAAACAAAAACCCGCCTCGTTGGGCGGGTCGTCGGTGCGAATCAGCACCATACTTAAATCAGTAGCATAGCTGCCGGCACAAAGCAAGAACAAAATACGCTGTGACCGGCAAACTTGGCTTGAAGCCCGGTCGTCACCCCCGGCCGTTCACCAGATCCCCGACAATGTCGTACTTGCCGGAGATACGCATCTTGTAGACCTCGTAATTCTCCATCACGCGCTGGACGTAACTTCTTGTTTCCGTATAGGGAATCCGCTCGATCCAGTCGACGACGGCATCGACGTCCTTGCCGCGCGGATCGCCGTATTTCGCCACCCACTGGGCGGCGCGGGCGGGGCCGGCATTGTAGCCGGCGAAGGTCAGCACGTAGGAGCCGTCGAAACGGCCGAGCTGCTCGCCGAGAAAGGCAGCGCCCAGCGTTGCATTGTAGCCGGCATCGGTGGTCAGCCGGGCCTGAGAAAATGTCATGCCGGCCTTCTTCGCCAATTGCTTGGCGGTGCCTGGCATTAGTTGCAGCAGTCCGCGCGCGCCGGCGCTGGAGATTGCGCCGATGTTGAACTCGCTTTCCTGGCGGGCAATCGCATAGGCCAGCGCCTTGCCCGAGCCGGAGATGTTGGCGGTGTCGGGAATGACGCCGAGCGGATGCGACAGCGCGCCGACATCGATGCCGCGGGCGCCGGCGATCTTGCCGATCTTCAGCGCCATGAAATGGTTGCCTTGTCTTTCCGCCAACACCGCAAGCAGCGCCAGTTCGCCGGGGTTGTTCAGCTGCCCGGCGAGGTCGCGGTAGAGCGTCTCGGCATAGCGGTCATAGCCGGCCTCCTGCAGCCGCTTGATGGCGCTGACCGCCTCGCGGGTGGCGAAATTCTGGCGGTCGGCGGCACTTGGCTGTGGGTAGACGATGTTGAGGATCTGCCGGCCGACGCGCTCGCCGGCGAGCTGGCCGTAAAAGGTCGTGCCGTAGCTTGCGGCGCGGCTGAAATAATCCTTGGCATTGCCGGGGCCGCCGACTTCGGCGGCGCGGCCGAGCCAATAATAGGCGCGCGACAGCGACATCGGCCCTTGGGCGAGCTCCGCGATTCGCGCAAAATGCTTGGCGGCGATGCTCGGGTCGTTGAGGCCGCGCAGCGCGTACCAGCCTGCATGGAATTCCGCCTCGGCAGCATTGGCGGGACTTTCGGCGGCATGCGCGGCGACTATTCTGTAGGCGGTCTTCATGTCGCCCTGGTCGACCAGCTCGCGCGACAGCACCCGGCGCTCGACCCACCAGGCGTCCGGATCGACCAGAGCGTCGCGGTCGCCCGGCGCCTTCATCACCAGCGCGGCGGCGTCGGAAAATTTCTGCTGCTTGCGCAGATATTCGGCTTCGGCAAAGAGATAGCCGGCCGCCCGCTGCGCTGCCGGCACCGCCTTCAGCAGCTTGGCCGCGTTCTTGTCGCCTTTGGTGACTGCCGCCCAGGCATCGGCCAATTGCTGGGCGCGGGCGAGACCGGCGACGCGCAGCGCCGAAGCGACCCGGTCGGCATAAAACATCCGCTCCATGCGGAAGCGATGGTCGGCGGCCGGAATCAGCGCACCGAACTCGCGAATGACCGCCGCCTCGTCCCTGGCTTCGAGCTTTTCGGTCCGCCAGAATGGCGACAGCACCGAGCGCGCCGCCTTGGTATCGCCCAGTGCTACATAGGAGCGGGCTAGGATCACCACGCCCTCGAAGGTCAGCGGCTGGCTGCCGTCGAACGCCCGCACCACGATCTGCGGCGTGGGGTTCTCGCGATAGAGCGCGCGCTCGCTGTTCTTGCGCAAGGCGATCGTACCCGGCCAGTTCGGCAGCATTTTTGCCGCATCGGCGATGTCGCCGCTCGGCACCTGGTCGCCGCCATAGAGCGCGATCGCCCAGGCAAGGATGTGCCGGTCGAGCGATTTGGCCGGCAGCGCCTCGCGCACCTGGCGCGCGCGCGCAATGTCATTTGCCGCCAGCGCATCGAGACCGCTCTTCAGCACCGCGACGCTCGCGGACGGGGACTGCTGCACCGCATCGTTCTGCGGCTCGGTCATCGGAATCGCCGACGTAACCTGCACATCGACGCTGCTGCCGATCGCCGCGCCGGGAATCAGGGCGACGATCGCGCCGATAAGCGCGAAAAGATGAGGCCGCCTGATCGGCATGGATTTGGTCATCCCCGTTCTTCGACGCTACAACAGACACAGATGAATTGAAGCTTACTCGTCTGTGATGAAGGGCCTGTAAAGAAAACCTTCTCGAGGTCATTCGAATTGCAATTGCTGGCGCAATGCTTGCCGCGCAACAATGTCGAGACTATGGTGCGCCGCTTCGCTTTCGGCTAGAAGGCGCGCACGACAAACCCGAAAGTCCCCAAGGAGTTGGACGACATGCTGAGAGGCTCGCTGACCGCGCTCGTCACACCGTTCGAAAAGAGCGGCCGTTTCGACGAGAAAGCCTTTCGCGCCTTCATCGCCTGGCAGATCGCCGAGGGCACGACGGGCGTGGTCCCGGTCGGCACCACAGGCGAGTCGCCGACGCTGTCGCATGACGAGCACCGCCAAGTCGTCAAGGTCTGCATCGAGGTCGCCAAGGGCCGGGTTCCTATCGTCGCCGGCGCCGGCTCCAACAACACCGAAGAGGCGGTCGGCCTGGTCCAGTATGCCGAGAAGGCGGGCGCCGACGCGGCCCTTGTCGTCACGCCCTATTACAACAGGCCGACGCAGCGCGGCCTCTATGCGCATTTCGCCGCCGTCGCCAAGGCGACCAGCCTGCCGATCATCATCTACAACATTCCACCGCGCTCGGTGGTCGACATGAGCCCGGAGACGATGGGGCAATTGGTGCACGACTTCAAGAACATCGTCGGCGTCAAGGATGCCACCGGCAAGGTCGAGCGGGTTTCGGAGCAGCGCGCCACCTGCGGCAAGGATTTCATCCAGCTCTCCGGCGAAGACGCCTCGGCCCTCGGCTTCAACGCGCATGGCGGCGTCGGCTGCATCTCGGTGACGGCAAATGTCGCGCCCAGACTCTGCGCCGAATTCCAGGAGGCGACGCTTTCCGGCGACAGCGCCAAGGCGCTCGACCTGCAGGACCGTCTGTTGCCACTGCACAAGGCGATTTTCCTGGAACCCGGCGTTTCCGGCGCGAAATATGCGCTGTCGAAGCTGGGCAAGGTCGAGAACGTGCTGCGCTCGCCGTTAATGACGGTCGAGCCGTCGACCGCCGAGAAGATCGACGCGGCGATGAAGCACGCCGGCTTGATAAATTAGGGATGAGGCGCCACCTCTCCGCATCATGAATATCAGAAAAGCCGATCCCAACAACAAGACCGTTGCGGAAAACCGCAAGGCGCGGTTTTCCTATGAGGTGCTCGACACGATCGAGGCCGGCCTGGTGCTGACCGGTACGGAAGTGAAGTCGCTGCGTCAGGGCCAGGCCAATATCCAGGACAGCTATGCCTCGGTCGAGGGCGGCGAGATTTGGCTGATCAACTCCTATTTGCCGGAATATCTGCAGGCCAACCGCTTCAACCACGAGCCGCGCCGACGCCGCAAACTCCTGCTCAACAAGCGCGAGATGGCCAAGCTGTCGCAGAGCGTCGACCGCGAAGGCATGACGCTGGTGCCGCTGAAGATCTATTTCAACGACCAAGGGCGGGCGAAGGTGCTGCTCGCCGTCGGCCGTGGCAAGAAGCTGCACGACAAGCGTGAGACCGAAAAGCAGCGCGACTGGTCGCGCGAGAAGGGCCGGCTGCTGAAAGAGCGAGGGTGAGCAGAGGTCCGCGAAGCGGACGAAAAGCCAGTGATTTGGCTTTTCGAGCGACGAACGCCCGGAGCCATGGCGGAGGGCAGGGCGGACCAATAGGGATAGGTCTCGTTTGAAAAACCGGATCGTCTCATGGGGCGCGGCCGGTCTGCTCCTGGTGGGCCTCGTCCTGGCCGGCGGCTATACCTACTTCCAGACATTTTCTCCGGATCGCGGCAAATATCCGGTCAGGGGCATCGACGTTTCCCATCATCAGCGGCAGATCGACTGGCGGCGTGTTGCAGCCGACGATGTCGCCTTCGCCGTTATCAAGGCAACGGAAGGCGGCGACCATGTCGACGATGCCTTCGCCGCCAATTTGCGTGCGGCCCGCGCCGCCGGCCTTGCCGTCGGCGCCTATCACTTCTTCACCTTCTGCAGGCCGGGTGCCGATCAGGCACGCAACTTCATCTCGGTGGTGCCGCGCGATCAGCCTTTGCTGCCGCCGGTGGTAGACATCGAGTTCGGCGGCAATTGCCCGCAGCGGCCAACTCCCGAACAGCTGAGCGCCGAACTCTCAGCCTTCCTCGGCCCGGTCGAAGCAGCGTTCGGCAAGACGGCGATCCTCTATGTGACCGACGAGGCCGCGCAAGCCTATGCCGGGCAGGTAGCCGGCCGCCCGCGCTGGCTGCGTTCGCTGGCGCTGCGGCCAGGCCATGACGACTGGATTTACTGGCAGTACCACAACCGGGGCCGCGTCGACGGCATCAGCGGCGACGTCGACCTGAATGTTCTCCAAGGCGGGCCGGCGACGCTGGCCGCGTTGTTTGCCGCAACGCCTGAAGCGACGGCGTCGGATTGACGCTATTCCTGTCCGGCGAAAGCACCCTCAGTGGCGCGATGACAGGAACGACGAAGCCCTCGCCAATGTGGCTATTCATACCGCAGGCGGCGCCGTGCTAAGTACATTTGATGCCGGAGCGCCCTTCATCAGCCAATGACAGCAACGCCCCGCCTGCTGCGACGGACGGCGGCGACCCCCGCCTGGCATTTGTCTATGCGGAGGCAGTGCGTGGCCTCCAACACCAGCAGGGCGTGGTTGAAAGTCTCAATACGCGCGCGGGAAATCTGATTTTTGCAACTGCGTTCGCGAGTTCTCTCCTTGGAGGCAGGGCGCTCCTGGATGGCATAGGGCCTTGGGACTGGCTGGCGCTGACATTGCTTTTTCTTGTCGGACTGCTGGTCGCGATTATGGTGTGGCCATATTATAACTATACGTTCCGTTTCGATCCAGAGAAGCTGCTCCAGGACTTCGTCGATCAGCATCCTCCCGCAACCATGGACGGCATGCACCGAGCGCTTGCGCTGCGTATCAAATCCGACATGGCCAGCAATTGGCGGATCATCCAACGCCTGCGCGTCGCGCTGCAGCTTGCACTGTTACTATGGTTGCTGGATCTCTTGGCCTGGTTGTTCGCGATCACCCGAATCTAGGGCTTGTGCGCCGGCGGGCCTCGTCCGGCTTTCTGTCTTCAGAAAAGCTTCTATCTGACTGAAAACGTTGAGGAACATCGCTTGCGTCAGTACGCCCGTATTGGTGTTGTAGCGCGAGCAATGGTAGCTGGAAAACAGCGCGATGCCATCGGCCTGCTGCTGCCCACCATGCCGGAACGGATAGGCGGCGACGCGCTGGCCGAGCGCCCGCACGGTCGACTGGTGCGCGATCGAGCCCAGCGCCAGCACGGCGCGCAGGTTTGGAAATCGGGCGATCGTCGGTACCAGGAACGTCCGGCAGGTGGCTATCTCGGCACCAACCGGCTTGTTCTCCGGCGGCACGCAGCGCACCGCATTGGTAATCGCCGTACCGACAAGCTCCAGCCCGTCATCTGGTCGCGCTTTGAATTCGCCGCGCGCAAAGCCGTGCGCGATCAGCGTATTGTAGAGCAGATCACCGGCAAAATCGCCGGTGAAGGGGCGCCCCGTCCGGTTCGCGCCGCGCAGGCCAGGCGCCAGCCCGACGATCAGCAAGCGCACCGCATCCTCGCCTTCCGGCGGCAAAAAGGTCGGCACTGGCGCGTTGAACCAGGACGGCTCGCGCTGCCGCCACTCGGCGATGAAGTCGTGCAGCCGCGGACAAAGCGGGCAGTCGCGATCGGGTTCGGGAGAGGCGGCCAGGGGCGCGGTCAAGGCAACGACCGTCAATAGTCTTCCTCGTCGACTTCGGCCGGCTCGGGCCGGCGTACCGGCCGCTCCGACGGATCGCGGCCGACTTCATTCTTGAGCGCCATCAAGTCGATGAAATGGTCGGCCTGGCGGCGCAGGTCATCGGAGATCATCGGCGGCTGCGATGCCATGGTCGAGACGATCGAGACCTTGCGCCCACGCCGCTGCAGCGCCTCGACCAGCGTGCGGAAATCGCCGTCACCTGAGAAGATGACATAATGGTCGACGACATCGGCGAGCTCGAGCGCATCGACGGTCAGCTCGATATCCATATTGCCCTTGATCTTGCGGCGGCCGGTCGAGTCGGTGAATTCCTTGGCTGGCTTGGTCACCACCTTGAAGCCGTTATAGTCTAGCCAGTCGATCAGCGGCCGAATCGAGGAGTATTCCTGATCCTCGACCAGCGCGGTGTAGTAATAAGCGCGCAGCAGATAGCCGCGTTTCTGGAAGCTCGACAGAAGTTTGCGGTAGTCGATGTCAAAGCCCAGCGCGCGCGAGGTGGCGTAGAGATTGGCACCGTCGATAAAGAGAGCGATTTTTTCACGAGGATCGAACATGGAAAAATGTCCTTTTTCGAAATAAGCGGTCGTCTAAATGCGTGGCGACTATCGGCCGGTCTGATAATAGACCTGTTGGCCTTCATCGTTCGAGATAACGCCAGTTTTACGGCAATCCAAGGCACCATGCGGCACCGCAAGCAATTGTGATCGGCGCTGCGTCGTCGCAGGCGGCCCGCGTCAGAGCTGGGCACCGCCATAAAAGCTTGTATTTTGGCGGCGTTCGGGTTATGGACCGCGCCTGTTTTCCATCAAATCCAGGCATGAAAGGGGCAACTCATGGCCCGCGTAACCGTTGAAGATTGCATCGACAAGGTCGACAACCGCTTCGAGCTGGTGCTCCTGGCCGGCCACCGCGCCCGTCAAATCAGCCAGGGCGCGCAGATTACCGTACCTCGCGACAACGACAAGAATCCGGTCGTTGCGCTCCGCGAAATCGCCGACGAGACGCTATCGCCGGACGACCTCAAGGAAGATCTCATCCATTCGCTGCAGAAGCATGTCGAGGTCGACGAGCCGGAAGCCGATGGCGAGGCGATTGCCGACCAGACCGGCAGCACTGTTGCGGCCACCGATGCCGACGACGCCGAGGACAACGTCACCTTCGATCGCATGACCGAAGAAGACCTGTTGGCCGGCATCGAAGGGCTGGTACCGCCGGAAAAAAGCGACGATTATTGATCTTAGCAACAACTGCCGACACTTTCGCGTCGGCAGTTTCGTGGCTATCTATGACATGCGCCGTACGCCAGTGCGGCGCATGATTCATTTCAGCATTGCGAGATCCCGCCATGATGCGTCAGTATGAGCTTGTCGAGCGCGTCCAGCGCTACAAGCCTGACGTCAACGAGGCGCTGCTCAACAAGGCCTATGTCTACGCCATGCAGAAGCATGGCCACCAGAAGCGCGCCTCCGGCGATCCCTATTTCTCGCATCCGCTCGAAGTCGCCGCCATCCTCACCGAAATGCACATGGACGAGGCGACGATTGCCGTTGCCTTGCTGCACGACACGATCGAGGACACCACGGCGACCAGGGCCGAGATCGACGAATTGTTCGGTCCGGAAATGGGCAAGCTGGTCGAAGGACTGACCAAGCTGAAGAAGCTCGACCTCGTCTCGAAGAAGGCCGAGCAGGCGGAGAACCTGCGCAAGCTGTTGCTGGCGATCTCGGAAGACGTGCGCGTGCTTCTGGTCAAGCTCGCCGACCGCCTGCACAATATGCGCACCCTCGACCATGTGCCGGAAGCCAAGCGCCTGCGCATTGCCGAAGAGACGATGGACATCTACGCGCCGCTGGCCGGCCGCATGGGCATGCAAGGCATGCGCGAGGAGTTGGAGGAGATCGCCTTCCGCTTCATCAATCCCGAAGCCTACCGCGCCGTCACCGCGCGCCTCGTCGAAATTTTCGAGCGCAACAAGGGCGTGCTGTCCGAGATCGAGAAGGCACTGTCCACACTGTTCGACAAATATTCGATCAAGGCCGAGGTCAAGAGCCGGCAGAAGAAGCCGTGGTCGGTGTTCCGCAAGATGGAAGCCAAGGCGCTGTCGTTCGAGCAACTGTCCGACATTTTCGGCTTCCGCGTCGTTGTCGAGACGGTCGAGGACTGCTATCGCGCGCTCGGCGCCATCCACACCACTTGGTCGATGGTGCCCGGACGCTTCAAGGACTATATCTCGACACCGAAGCAGAACGACTACCGCTCGATCCACACCACCATCGTCGGCCCGTCGCGCCAGCGCGTCGAATTGCAGATCCGCACCTACCAGATGAACAAGATCGCTGAATACGGTGTCGCCGCTCATTCGATCTATAAAGATACCGGCGGCAAGATGAATGGTGCCGTCCATGCGATCTCGAAGGAGACCAATGCCTATGCCTGGCTGCGGCGCACCATCGAGCAGCTTGCCGAAGGCGACAATCCCGAGGACTTCCTCGAAAACACCAAGCTGGAACTGTTTCAGGACCAGGTGTTCTGCTTTACGCCGAAAGGCATGCTGATCGCGCTGCCGCGCGGCGCCACGCCGATTGACTTTGCCTATGCCGTCCACACCGATGTCGGCGACACTTGCGTCGGCGCCAAGGTCAATGGCCGCATCATGCCGCTGATGACGGAGCTGAAGAACGGCGACGAGGTCGAGATCATCCGCTCGAAGGCGCAGGTGCCGCCGGCGGCGTGGGAATCGGTGGTCGTTACCGGCAAGGCGCGCTCGGCCATCCGCCGTGCCACCAAGAACGCTATCCGCAAGCAATATTCGGGTCTCGGTATCCGCATTCTGGAGCGCGCCTTCGAACGGTCCGGCAAGACCTTCACCAAGGAAAACCTGAAGCCGGTGCTGCACCGGCTGGCGCGCAAGGACATCGAGGATGTGCTGGCCTCGGTCGGCCGTGGCGAACTCGCCTCCAGCGACGTCATGAAGGCGGTATTTCCTGACTACAAGGACGAGCGCGTCACGCTGGTCGCGCCCAAGCAGCGCGAGGAGGGCTGGTCGAAGATCCGCAACGCCGCCGGCATGCTGTTCCAGATTCCGGGCCGCGCCGCACGCAAGGACAAGAACCAGCCGCGTGACGATGCGGTGCCGATCCGCGGCGTGCGCGGCGATCTGCCGGTGCGCTTCGCGCCGGAGGGGGCAGTGCCCGGCGACCGCATCGTCGGCATCGTGCAGCCGGGAACCGGCATCACCATCTATCCGATCCAGTCGCCGGCGTTGCAGGCCTTTGACGACCAGCCTGAGCGCTGGATCGACGTGCGCTGGGATATTGACGAGCGCACCAAGGAGCGGTTCCCGGCGCGTGTCTCGGTCACCGCCATCAACGCACCGGGTTCGCTGGCCGACATTGCGCAGGTCGTCGCATCCAACGACGCCAACATCCACACCTTGTCGATGGTGCGCACCGCGCCCGATTTCACCGAAATGCTGATTGATCTCGAAGTGTGGGATCTGAAGCACTTGAACCGGCTGCTGTCGCAGCTAAAGGACAATTCGAGCGTCAGCGACGCGCGACGCGTGAATGGGTGAATAGTGAATAGTGAATAGTGAATAGTGAATAGTGAAAGAGGGTGCTCTCACTACTCACTACTCACTACTCACTACTCACTACCATTCACCCATTCACCATGGGCATGGAGCGAACGATGAACACCGATGAAGTGCTGGGCATTTTCCGCGAGGCCGGCGCCGTTCTCGAAGGGCATTTCATCCTGACGTCCGGCCTGCGCAGCCCGGTCTTTTTGCAAAAGGCGCGCGTTTTCATGCATGCCGACAAGACCGAGCGCTTGTGCAAGGCGCTGGCCGAAAAGATCCGCGCTGGCGTTCCCGGCAGGATCGACTATGTCGTCGGCCCAGCGATCGGCGGGCTGATCCCGGCATATGAGACCTCGCGCCATCTTGGTGCGCCGGCGATCTGGGTCGAGCGGGAAGGGGGCGAATTCAGGCTCCGCCGTTTCGAAATCGCCAAGGGGTCGCGCGTTGTCATTGTCGAGGACATCGTCACCACCGGCCTGTCGATCCGCGAGACCATCGACTGCCTGCGCGCACTTGGCGCCGATGTCGTTGCCGCTGCGTGCATCATCGACCGCTCGGCCGGCAAGACCGATGTCGGCGTGCCGCTGATCGCGCTCGCCGAATATGAAGTTCCGGCCTATCCGGCCGACAGGCTGCCGCCCGAGCTCGCCGCCATACCGGCGATCAAGCCGGGCAGCCGCAATATATGACTGAGGCGCTTCCGTGATTGCCGGCATCGATCATTTCGTGCTGACGGTTCGTTCAGTGGACGATACCTGCGCCTTCTATCAGCGCGTGCTTGGCTTCAAGCGCCTCGACGAGCCGGACCGACCAACGGCGCTGCTGTTTGGAACGCAGAAGATCAATGTGCACGAGGTCGGGCACACCTTCGAGCCGAAGGCCAAGGCGCCGACGCAGGGCTCCGGAGATTTCTGCTTGATTGCCGCCCGTCCGCTCGCCGAGATATGTGCCAACCTCGCCGCCAATGGTGTGGTGATAGAGGTCGGCCCGGTCGAGCGTGTCGGCGCTCGGGGCGCGATGATGTCGGTCTATTTCCGCGATCCGGACGGCAACCTCGTCGAGGTCAGCGAATATCGATCCTAAGTGACGCTCCTTAAATTCGCCGCGATCATGCCCTGTTCAGAACGGCGACACCAAGGGCCGGCGCGAGCGGCCACCGAGCGGATGCCGTCGGCCTCGTTGTTCTTCGGCCAGCGCATCGCTATATCAAAGTCGTAGTTGCTTTTCGGCGACCGCAGAGCGCAGCATGGGGCTGTCGCGCCCGGCTGGAGAAGCCGGCGTGAAGCTATTGACGGAACTAGGAACAGGAACAGAGTGCTTTTTCGACGGCGCAAGCCTGATGGTTTTTTCGAGCGGGTGCGTACTTATTTGTGGCCGCGCCGCTCGTTCTCGCGCTCGCTGCGGTATTTTTCCAAGCGCATCCTGCGGCTTAGGGCCACGCCGCATGCCGTGGCCGCCGGCGTTGCGGCGGGCGTATTCGCGTCGTTTTTCCCGCTTGGCTTTCACTTTATCATTGCTGCCATCCTGTGCTGGCTGATCGCCGGCAATCTGGTCGCGGCAGCACTCGGCACGGTCTTCGGCAACCCCCTGACCTTTCCGCTGCTATGGGCCGCCTCCTGGGAGGTCGGCAAGCTGATCCTGCATGAACACCTGCCGGCGCATGGCCCGCCCGCGCATCTCGGCGACATGCTGCATAATCTTTCCTTTGCGCAATTGTGGGGACCGGTGCTGAAGCCGATGACGATCGGCGCAATACCGCTCGGCCTGGTTTTCGGCCTGCTGTTTTACGGCATCACCCGCTGGGGCATGGTCACTTTCCACGAGCAGCGCCGCAAGCGGCTGGCCGAAAGAGCGGCAAAGGCTGGAAAAACCGGGCCGGAAGTTCCTGCCGAATGATTATCGGTATCGGCAGCGACCTCATCGACATCAGACGCATCGAGAAGTCGCTGGAACGCCATGGCCAGCGCTTCATCCAGCGCATCTACACCGAAATCGAACAGGCGCGCTCCGAAAACCGCGCGGCGCGTGCGGCCTCCTACGCCAAGCGTTTCGCTGCCAAGGAAGCCTGCGCCAAGGCATTGGGTACCGGTCTGGCGCAGGGTGTGTTCTGGCGCGACATGGGGGTCGTCAACCTGGCCAGCGGCAAGCCGACCATGGCGCTGACCAATGGGGCGGCAGCGCGGCTGGACGAAATTCTGCCTGAAGGGCACCGCGCGGTGATCCACCTCACCATCACCGATGATTTTCCGCTCGCTCAAGCCTTTGTGATCATTGAAGCGTTGCCGGTCGAAGAAGCGCCACATTGATTGCATCTGACCACCGGCATGACGTTGCCCAGCGCGCGCCGAGACTCTATACCATCCAACGCACAATCGAGGACGACATGAGCGTGGCTGAAAAAACCCAGAAGAAATCCGGCGGACTTGGCGAAACCGTCAGCGTCATAGTCCAGGCCCTGCTGCTTGCGCTGGTCATCCGCACGCTCCTGTTCCAGCCGTTCTCGATCCCGTCCGGGTCGATGCGGCCGACTTTGCTCGAAGGCGATTATCTCTTCGTCACCAAGTGGTCCTACGGCTTCTCCCGCTATTCACTGCCGTTCGGGCCGAACATCTTTTCGGGCCGCATCTGGGGCTCAGAGCCGAAGCGCGGCGACGTGGTGGTGTTCAAGTTTCCGCCGGATCCTTCTGTCGATTATATCAAGCGCGTCGTCGGCCTGCCGGGCGACAAGATCCAGGTCAAGGATGGCCAGCTCTTCATCAACGACGTGGGTGTGCCGCGCGTCAAGGTCGGGCAGATCGACAACCGCGACATCACCGAAGAGCCCTATCCGGTCGATGTCTATCGCGAGACGCTGCCGAACGGCGTCAGCTACGACACGCTCGACCTGACGCATGCTTCGATCGGCGACAATACCAAAGAGTTCAAGGTGCCGCCCGGTCACTATTTCATGATGGGCGACAATCGCGACAACTCGTCGGACAGCCGCTTCACCGTCGGCTTCGTGCCGGACGAGAATTTGGTCGGCCGCGCCAACCTCATTTTCTTCTCGATCGGCGGCAGCGCCAGCCCGCTCGAAATCTGGAAATGGCCGTCACTGATGCGCGCCTCGCGCCTGTTCCATTTCGTCAATTAGGGCCATGGCGGCGACGAAACGGCTGACCGCCGATGCGCTCGCCGAGGCGCTCAGGGAGCGCACCGGCCACAGTTTTGGCGACCATCAGCGCCTGCAGCGGGCGCTGACCCATGCCAGCGCTCGCGGCAGTCAAGCCGGTATCGACTACGAACGTTTCGAATTCCTGGGCGACCGCGTTCTCGGCCTTGTCGTTGCCGATATGCTGCTGGCGGCATTTCCCGACGCCGCCGAGGGTGAGCTGTCGCTGAGATTGAACGCTCTGGTCAACGCTGAAGCCCTGGCGGAAATTGCCGAGGAGATCGGCCTGCCGGAACTCATTCGCGCCGGTTCGGACGTACGCGGCCTCGACGGGCGCAAGCGCGTCAATCTGCGCGCCGATGCATTGGAATCGCTGATCGCCGTGCTCTATCTCGACGGCGGATTGGAAGCGGCCCGTGCCTTCATCCACAGATACTGGCAGCCGCGCTCGCAAGCCATTGACGCCGCCCGTCGCGATGCGAAAACCGAACTCCAGGAATGGGCGCATCAGGCGGCAGGCGCAGTGCCGGTTTACATAATCGACAGCCGCGAGGGACCGGACCACGATCCGCTGTTCACCGTCAGTGTCAAGGTTGGCGCCTATCCGCCGGCGACCGGCAGCGGGCGCTCCAAGCGCGAGGCGGAGCAGGCTGCAGCCGCGGCACTTCTGCAGCGGGAAGGCGTCTGGCTCGATCAAGGGAGTGCCGCATGACCTCCACCGAAGCTCCGGCAACAGAAGCTCCCGCTACCCGCTCCGGCTTCGTCGCGCTGATCGGCGCGCCCAATGCGGGGAAATCGACGCTGGTCAACCAATTGGTCGGCGCCAAGGTGTCGATCGTGACGCATAAGGTGCAGACCACGCGCGCTATCGTGCGCGGCATTGCCACCCACAACAACGCGCAGATCGTCTTCGTCGACACGCCGGGCATATTCAAGCCGAAGCGCCGGCTGGACACCGCAATGGTGACCACAGCCTGGGGCGGTGCCAAGGACGCCGATATTGTGCTGCTCTTGATCGATGCCGAGCGCGGCATCCGGGGCGATGCCGACGCCATCCTCGAGCGGCTGAAGGATGTCCGGCAGCCGATGGTGTTGATCCTCAACAAGGTCGATCGGGTCAAGTACGAGACGTTGCTGGCATTGTCGGCGGCAGCCAACGAAAGGGTGCCGTTCAAGCGCACCTTCATGGTTTCGGCGCTGACCGGGTCCGGCTGCAAGGACCTGCTCGACTATCTCGCCGAGACCTTGCCGGCCGGCCCCTGGTACTATCCGGAGGACCAGATCTCCGACCTGCCGATGCGCCAGCTCGCCGCCGAGATCACCCGCGAAAAGCTCTATCTCAGGCTGCATCAGGAACTGCCCTATTCCTCCCACATCGAGACCGAGAAATGGGAAGAGAAGAAGGACGGCTCGGTGCGCATCGACCAGACCATCTATGTCGAGCGCGACAGCCAGAAGAAGATCGTGCTTGGCCATAAGGGCGAGACGATCCGCGCCATCGGCCAGGCGGCACGCATGGAAATAGCAGGCATACTCGAACAGAAGGTGCACCTCTTCCTGTTCGTCAAGGTGCGTGAGAACTGGGGTGACGACCCCGAGCGCTACCGCGAAATGGGGCTCGAATTTCCGCACTGAGCCTGTTTGGGCGATCCGCCGAGCGGCCTGTTGGCCGCCTCAGGATTCTGAGAGGTCGCCGGGCTGCCCAATCGGTCGACTTGCATCTTGAACAGCCGGCCGAATCATTCCGGGAAGGCTATGCGTGGACCACGTCGGTCGACCCGTTTCTTATTGGCACCGGCGCGACCCGAAATCCTGAGCGGGTTCTGAGAAATTTCCGATATTTCATGCAAAATCGGTCAGTTAGATCGGCTGGAGCACCTGCCGACACTGCGACCGTGCGTGGTTCCCGTTTGTCGTCTCTCCGTCATACACCCTGCCTATAGGCTGTGCGAAAGACCCGCTTCCGAGCAAACCGGAACAGGCGGGCAAACAGCCAGATTAGGACATGACCGGGACTTGGAATCGCATCGACCCCATCCGTCAGATCGAGTTTGCAAACGCCGTCGCTGTTGAGATCGAGCGCGTGCTGGCGCGGCAAGGCAAGGTGACGAACAGCGATGCGGTCGTCGCAGCGGGCAGGGTCGCCGGGGCCGTTGCCGCCGCCGTCGCCCTGCTTGCGCCGACCGACATCAGGGCGATCGACACCATGCAGGAAAGATTGCCCGGCATGGCGTCGCGGTTCGTGCGGATATTGGCGGCCGAAGCGACTGAACGCCGTACCCGGACGCCTCTGTCGACGGCGCACGAAGGCCAAGGGGCAGACATCCAACCCCTGGCCGGAACGGGCGACCTCGACGCGATGCGGGTCGAGGACTGGGCCGGTCGGGTCGCCGGGTCGACCTTCCTGCAGGAAAATCTCGGCATATCGCGCTCGACCCTGCATCGCTGGCAGCGGAGCGGCACGGTCGTTGCGTTGCGCACCGGTGGCCGCAAACATGTATTTCCTCTGGCGCAGTTCGTCGACGGCAGGCCGGCTCCGGGTATCAACGAAGTGTTATCCGCGATGCCCGATCCGCGGCGTGCCTGGTCGTGGCTGGTCGGCCCCGCGCCCGGCCTTGCCGGACGTATTCCCATTGAAATGCTCAAACAGGATCTGGTGGCGGAAGTCGTTCTTGCCGCACAGAACGCAGCGATGGCGAAGTTGGCTTGATTTTCGCCGCCAACGTTAGAAGTCTATTCCAAAAAAATAACACGTAAAAGGAATATCAACCGGACTATGACCGGTTTGTCGGCTAATGGAATAAGTATAGTTTCGTACAATTGTGACAATGTCTCGTTTGTGCCGGGAGCAAACGTGAAGAAAAATATGAAGTGATATTTGTGCAACATGGATTTCTTCTGTTAAGAAAACATTGATTATTTTTGGAATCGTCATTGAGACTGGAATGCGGATGAGTATGTTCGCCGCCTGAAGAGGGGGTGCGGTGCGCGCCTTGTTCGACGTGGGTGAGGCGTTCAGCCGTTCAACCACGGATTCAAAGCCATTTTTAACTTTGACTGGAGAGGTCAGAAAATGAATATCAAGAGCCTTCTTCTCGGCTCAGCCGCGGCATTCGTCGCGGTCTCCGGCGCGCACGCCGCCGACGCTGTTGTGGTCGCCGAGCCGGAACCCGCCGAATACGTCAAGATTTGCGACGTCTACGGCGCCGGCTACTTTTACATTCCCGGCACCGAGACCTGCCTGCGGATCGGCGGCTATGTCCGTTACGACGCCAGCTTCGGTGACGGTGGCCGCGTTTTCGGCGGCACGACGACACACGACCTTATGGACGGTGACGAACAGCAGACCTGGAACAAGAATGCCCGCTTCAATTTGAAGACGTGGACCGGCCAGGAAACCGAGCTCGGCACGTTGAAGACCTACACCGAGACCCGTTTCAACTTCGGCAATACCAAACACACCGTGAGCGGTGTTGATTTCAGCGTGCAGGACAACAAGGCGGTTACCCTGAACTTCGCCTGGATCCAGCTTGGAGGTTTCCGCGTCGGCAAGGATGAAACTGTCTATGATTCGTTCATCGGCTACGCCGGCAACGTCGTCCAGGACACCATCATCCCGTACGGCACCAAGGACACCAACCTGATCAGTTACTATTTCGACGGCGGTAACGGCTTTACGGCAGTCGCCTCGGTCGAAACAGGCTCCGGCGCTGACCAGTCGATCGACAGCTACGTTCCGTTTGTCGTCGGCGGCGTGAAATACAAGGGTGACTGGGGTGCGATCACCGCCGTCGGCGCCTATAACAGCACGTCGGAAGAATGGGCCGGCAAAGCTCGCCTCGACGTCAAGCCGATTACTGACCTGACCCTGTTCGTGATGGCGGGCTACGGCAGCGACGACAACGTCGCAAAGAACTTCTACAAGCCGTGGACTGGCAACTTTGCCGTCTGGGGCGGCGGCAGCTATGCCGTCAACAAGAAGACCTCTTTGAACGCCCAGGTCTCCTATACCGACGACAAAGACTTCGCCGTTGCGGCCAACGTCGCCTACACCATCGTTCCTGGTTACACGATCACCGCCGAAGTCGATTATTACGACAATTTCGATGCCGACGATGCCGACGCAATCGGCGGCATCTTCCGCTTCCAGCGCTCGTTCTGATCAAACGACGATCTCGCAAAAACGGCCCGTAGCGATACGCTACGGGCCGTTTTGGTTTGGCGGCGGATAAGTCGCTCATCTTGATTTCGCCATCGAACCGGTGACAAGCTCTGGTCATGGAATGGCGCGACGAGGGAATCATTCTCGGCACCCGCAAGCATGGCGAAACCAGCGCCATTCTCGAGGTGATGACACGTGCGCATGGCCGCCATCTCGGTCTCGTGCGCGGCGGCCGTTCGCGCAAGCAGCAGCCGGTCTTGCAGCCCGGCAACCGCGTCGACCTGTTGTGGCGGGCGCGGCTCGACGAACATCTCGGCACCTTCCAGGCCGAGGCCATCGAAATGAACGCCGCCCGGCTGATGGACAGCGCCGTTGCCGTTTACGGCTTGCAGACGATGGCCGCGCATTTGCGTCTTCTGCCGGAGCGCGATGCCCATCGCGGTCTCTATGAGACGCTCGCGGTCATGATCGCCCATCTCGACGATGCCGATGCCGCCGGCGAGCTGGTGGCCCGCTTCGAGCTGCTGGTTCTCGACGAACTCGGTTTCGGCCTCGATCTCAGCCAGTGTGCGGCGACCGGCACCAGGCAGGATCTTGCCTACGTCTCGCCGAAATCCGGCCGCGCCGTGTCGCGGGCGGCGGGCGCGCCGTGGCGCGACAAGATGCTGGCGCTGCCTGCCTTCCTGCAGCGCGGTTCGGGCCTGCGCGCCGATCCGGCGGCGATCGACGACGCCTTCCGGCTGACCGGCTTCTTTTTGACCCGCCATGTCTACGAGCCGCGCGGTATCGAACCACCCGGCGCCCGCGCCGGCTTCCTCGCCGCCTTGCGCAAGCATTATGCGGGCGGCAAGGCAATCGCCGGGGAAACCGCCGTCGGCGAAGCCATCAGGTGAGCGAAGTGGAACTCTACCCCGGCCGGGTTTCGCCGCTTGGCCTCGACATTATTTGACGCGGCCGATCACACCAGGGACCGGCGAGGTGGTGTGCGAGGGCAAAGTGGTGCACAAGGGCCGCACGCTGGCGGTTTCGGAAGCGGCGCTGAAGGATGCCAACGGCAAGCTGCTGGCTTTCGGCACCGAAACGTGCTCGATCTTTCCGGCGGCCAATCTGGCGGCACGTTGAATGGACCAGCCGTCTGGCCGCCGCATTTGAATGTCACTGAACATTGAATGTCAGTGACGACTGGCCTGGTTTGGGGGAACCGCCATGTTTGAAAGCCTGATTGGCCTCGTCGCCATCATCGCGCTGTTCGTCATCATTTCACGCCAGCAGAGCCGTATCGGCCTGATCGAGCGCGAGCTTGGCGCGTTGCGCAGCCTCGTGCTTTCGGGCGCGCCTGTCCTGCCGCCGCAAGCCAAGGAACCGGCTGCAAACGACAGCAAACCGGCGGATGGCGCAATCCCGCCGGCGGCGGCAGCCGACATGGCCGCATCGCCAGGGGCCGAGACCGCAGCGGTCGCATCAGCGGCAGAGGCAGAAGCCGATACCGCGGCGCCGTCCGCACCGGAGCCGGCGCAACCGGCGGCAGCGGCGAAAGCCGCCCGCCAATCCGACGTCGAAACGGCGCTCGGTACCCGCTGGGCGGTCTGGGTCGGCGGCATCGCGCTGGCGCTGGGCGGCCTGTTCCTGATCCGCTACACGATCGAGGCCGGCATTTTCGGGCCAGGCGTGCGGCTTTTCATGGCGGCGGCACTTGGGCTGGCGCTGGTCGGCGGCGGCGAGTTCATCCGGCGCACCGGCTTCAAGGTCCCGGTGCAAGGTGCCGCCGGTGCCTATATCCCGGCGATCCTGACGGCGGCCGGCGCTTTCATCCTGTTCGGCACGGTCTACGCCGCGTACAGCATTTACGGTTTCATCGGCCCGGCGCTCGCTTTCACGCTGCTCGGCGCCATCGGGGTGGCGACGATCGCGGCAAGCCTGGTCCACGGTCAGGCGCTGGCCGGCGTCGGCCTGCTCGGCGCCATGGTGACGCCGCTACTCGTCGCCTCGCAGGCGCCCAATCCGTGGGCGCTGTTTGGCTATCTGGCGATCGTGCTCGCCGCCACCGGCGTCATTGCCCGCATCCGCGACTGGAGGCTCTTGATGGCCGCAGCCTTCGTCGCCACGGGCATCTGGACCATCTTCTACATGACCGAAGCGCCGGGGACGAACCTTTCCGTCATCCTCTTTATCGACGCGGTGACACTGGCCGTGCTCGCCTTCGTCTGGCTTGGCCGTCGCAGCGAAGCGGTCGCCGACACCGGCTTCGACTGGCCGTCGATCGCGCCGGGGTTCTTCGTCGCTCTTTCAGCGCTGGCCCTGTTCGTCGATCCGGTCTTTGCCGCCGCCGGCGATGCCTTGCAGGGAGCAGCCCTTATCGTAGCCCTGGTGGCGATAGCGCTCTACCGGCCGCGAGCGCTTGCACTGCTGCACGCCGCCGGGCTGGCGACGGTACTGGTCTATCTCGGCATCATTCCGCCGACCACGGTCGCCGCCGATTTTTCGGGCGGCGCTCTCGGTGTCGATGGCGTGCCGGTTGTGGCGTCTGATGCCTTGATGCTCAGGATCGGCATCGCGCTGGGCCTGGTCTTCATCGGCGCCGGCTTTTGGGCAGCGCGCCGTTTTGCGGCTCCTGGCTGGCTGCGCGCCGCCACATGGGCGGCCTGGAGCGCTGTCGCGCCACTGGTCATCCTGCTGGCGCTCTGGTTCACCTTCGGCAATCTCGACCGTGACCTTGCTTATGCGGCCGCAGCGGCCGTTTTGGTCGGGATCTTCGTCGCCGGCGGCGAATGGATAGCGCGCGGCGAAGCGCCGCCGCTGACCGGCGGCGCTGCCGTCTCCTTCGCGCTCGCCGGCGCGGCGATCGCCGGCCTGCTGATGCTGCACATGGCCTTTGGCTCCGGCTGGACAACCGTCCTGCTCGGAGCAGCCGCCGTTGTGCCGGCACTGGCGACGCGCTGGCGCAGCTATCCGGTGCTTGGCTGGATTTCGGTCGGTGCGGTGATCGCAGTGCTCGGCCGTGCCGCCTTCGACCCGACCATCGTCGGTGCCGAGTTCCTGTCGAAAACACCCGTGTTCAACTGGCTGCTGCTCGGATATGGCGTGCCGGCGCTCGCCTTCGGCTTTGCCGCCTGGCAACTCGCCCGCACAACCAATGGCCGGCCGCGCCTCGCCATGGAGGCCGGCGCCGCGCTGTTTGCTCTGCTCGCCGTTGCCATGCTGGTGCGTCATGCCATGCATGGTGGCGTCATCGACAGCGGCTCGATGACACTTGCCGAACAGGCGATTTATACGCTGATCGCCATCGGCGCCGGTGCAATCCTGGTCGCCATCGACATGCGCTCGCCAAGCTCGGTGCTACGTTACGGCTCGATGGCTGCTGGGGTGCTCTCGGTCGCCTTCATCGTCATCCGGCATTTTGTGGTGCTGAACCCGCTGCTGACGGATGAATCGACCGGCGGCATTCCGGTGTTCAACCTTCTGTTCCTGGCCTATCTGTTGCCGGCAGTCGCGACAGGCGCACTGGCGCTCTATACCCGCGACAAGCGGCCGAAATGGTATGCGGCCATGCTTGCGGTTGTGGCGGCGGTGCTCGCCTTCGTCTATGCCACGCTGTCGGTCAGGAGGCTGTTCAAGGGCGAGTTCATCGGCCTGTGGAGCGGCCTCGGTCAGCTCGAGACCTATACCTATTCGGCGCTCTGGTTGGCCATCGGCGTGGTGCTGCTCACCGCCGGTGTCTGGCTGAAGTCGCAGGTGCTGCGCATAGCGTCTGCGGCGCTGATCGCGGTCGCCGTGCTCAAGGTCTTCGTCTTCGATATGTCGGAGCTGGAAGGCGTGTTGCGGGCGCTGTCCTTCATCGGCCTCGGCGCGGTGCTCATCGGCATCGGCTTGTTTTATCAGCGGCTGCTGACAAGGGCGGCGAAAGAAAAGCTCGAGACGAGCAATAGCTGACGATTTCAATTTGGCCGGGAATAAAGCTGGCATCGGCAGCGTTATTCAGTTGCTTGGGTGACCGGGGCGGCGGACCGCTTCGCGCTGGCCGCTTGCGCCGCGCCGCAAAGGCGCGTTCAATCACCACGGACAGGGGCTCCAGAACCAGCGGTCATGGACGAAAAGAAGGCAGCAATCCTTGGTGAAATACCGCGTTTGCGCCGCTATGCACGCTCGCTGTTGCGCGACCGCGATTCCGCCGACGATCTCGTCCAGGATTGTCTCGAGCGGGCGCTTGTGCGGCTCGACAATTGGCAGACAGGAGAAAGCCCCAGGAGGTGGCTGTTTACGATCATGCATCATTTGTTCATCGACCAGATGCGCAAGGTGAACCGGCGCGGCGAGGCGGCGATGCTGCCGCTCGAGGCGAGCGAGGCGCAGGCAGCGCCCGCCGAGCAGGTCGAGAGCATCGCCTCGCGCGAGATCGTCGACGCGCTGCAGGCGATCAGCCCGGACCGGCGCGCGGCACTTGTGATGGTCGCCATCGAAGGGTTTTCCTATGCCGAAGCAGCCAACATCCTTGGAGTCCCCGCCGGCACTTTGATGTCGCGCATCGCGCGCGGGCGTGAGGAACTGCGAGCGCTGCTGGATGATACCGCGCGCCGCCGCTCGATAAGGATCGTCGAGAAATGAGCCGGCGCGATTTCTCCGAACGCGACATCCACATGGCTCTCGATGGCGAGTTGCCGGGCGACGAGCGAACGGCCTATGAGGCATGGCTCGAGGCCAATGCCGAGATGAAGGCCAAGAGTGCACGCTACGCCGCCGACCGGGCAGCATTGCGCGCAGCCTTTAACGGCGTGCTGGACGAACCCGTACCGGTGCGGCTGAACAAGGTGGTGCTTGGCGAGGCGTCGGTGGTCAGAGCGGCGCCGTCGCGCTCGCGTTGGTGGCTTGCGGTCGCCGCTGCCGCCATGCTGGTGATTGGCGGTGCTGGCGGCTATCTTGCCGGCATCGGCGGCCTCGGCCTGGAAAATACGGCCGAGGACCAGCTTGCCGAAGAAGCGATCGCCGCCCACGTCATCTATGCCGCCGAAAAGCGGCATGCGGTGGAAGTGCCGGCAAGCGACAAGGATCATTTGCAGAGCTGGTTGTCGAACCAGGTGGGTTTGAAGCTCGTCGCGCCGGATCTGGCAGCGCAGGGATTCCAACTGGTCGGTGGCCGGCTGCTGCCTGCCGGCCAGGGCAAGGCCGCGATGCTGCTTTACGAGGACGACAAGGGCGCGCGCATTTCGCTCTTCGTCACCGCCGAATCGGCTGCCAAGGCCAAGGGCACCTATGGGTCGGAAGAAGATGGTCCTGCGGCTGTGTACTGGCTGGACAAGGGTTATGGCTGCGCCGTCGTCGGCTCGCTGCCGCGCGAGCGGCTGGCCGCGGTGGCCAAGAGCGCCTATGGCCAGCTTCTGGCGGCCTTGCAAAGCTGAGCAGGATCTCATTTTTCCGGAGCCGCGCCGATGCCGAAACACGGAGGTCGCTCAAAGCCTTTGCGCGACCTGCCTGCTGTCAAAACTGTCACAATTCGGCCCTAATCGAGGTGCGATAGCGCTTGCTTAATGCTGGCACTTCGGCTGGTGTGACCGATGTTTAGACTAGGGTCGTTTCCACAACCCAATCGAGGTTTTCTGAGCCCGCATGCCTGCCGAGATTCGCAAGGCCCGCGCGTCCGACGTCGATGACCTCGCCGCCATCGAAAAAGCTGTTTTCTCGAGCGACCGCATTTCTCGCCGTTCCTTTCGCCAACTGATCGAACGCGACACCGCCGAACTGCTGGTTGGCGAAAGCGATGGCCGCGTCGCCGGCTATGCAGTCGTGCTGTTTCGCAAGGGCAGCGGCGTCGCGCGGCTCTATTCGATCGCCGTCGGTCCATTTTTCGGCGGCCGTGGCGTTGGCCGCCTTCTGCTGGAAGAGGCCGAGACCGCTGCTTTCGAGCACGGCCGCATGATGCTTCGTTTGGAAGTCCGCGAGGACAACCCGCGCGCGATCCAGATCTACGAGCGGAGCGGCTACCGCAAGATCGGCCGCGAACCGGACTATTACGAGGATGGCGCCACGGCGCTGCGCTATGAAAAGACCTTGCGTGGCGACATTCCGGTCGCCACCGAAGTGCCGTTTTATCAGCAGACTTGCGAATTCACTTGCGGACCATGCTGCCTGATGATGGCGATGGCTTACTTCGGCCCCGGCTTCGTGCCGGACCCGGTGATGGAAATCCGGCTGTGGCGTGAGGCGACGACCGTTTTCATGATGTCCGGCCCCGGCGGCTGCGAGCCGTTCGGGCTGGCCGTCGCCGGCTATGAGAGCGGGCTTGCTGCTGAGATCTATGTCTCCTTCTACGGCGCGCTGTTCCTGCAGTCGGTGCGCAGTGAAGACAAGCGCCGGGTGATGGAACTGGCGCAGGTCGACTTTCGACGCCGCGCGGAACTTTACGGCATCCCGGTGAATTACCGTTCATTCGGGCTTGACGACATTCGCACCGCGATCGCAGAGGGAAAACTGGTGCTGGTCCTGATCAGCGGCTTCCTGATGTTCGGCAAGAAGGTTCCGCACTGGGTATTGGCCATCGGTGACGACGGCGATCATATCCTGATCCACGACCCTTGGGTCGAGGACGAGCGGCAGGAGACGATCCTCGATGCTGCCAACATTCCCGTGCCTTACGGCATCTTCATGAACATGGCGCAATTCGGCCGCGACGGATTGCGCGCCGCCATCACTCTCGGAAAGCGCGACAGCCAATGACCTGGGTCATCCTTACCGGCCGGCAGAACGATCTCGACCAAGTGGCGACGCCGCACAAGATCATCACCAATCGCGACTACCTTGCCCATCCGGCACTGTTTCGCGGGCAGCGGCCGAAGGTCATCAACCTGTCGAACAATTACGGCTACCAGAGCCGCGGCTATTACGCCTCGCTGCTCGCCGGTTCGCGCGGCCATAAGGTCATCCCGACGGTCGAAACGATGATCGACCTGTCGGAGCGCAAGCTCTATGAGCACGCGTTGCCGGAACTCGAACTCGCACTCAACAAGTGCCGCAAGGATTTGGGCGGCGCTTTCCCGCAGAAGGTCTGCATCTTCTTCGGCATAGGACCGTCCAGGATCTGGGACCGCTTTGCCAAGCTGCTGTTCGACTGGTTTCGTGCCCCGGCGCTCGAGGTCCACATCAGGGACAGCGCCGAATGGGCCTCGATCCGCAAGATCGGCTTCCATCCCCTGGCCAGGATGACCGAGGACGAGGAAACGCACTTTCTCCAGTGCCTGGAGACCTACACCAACCGCGAGTGGCGCGACACCAAGGGCCGCACGCCGGCGCGCTACACTTTCGCCACGCTGGTCGATCCGCATGAGGAACTGCCGCCGTCGGAGATTTCGTCGCTGCGCCACTGGGCCAAGATCGCTGAAAAGATGGGCGTCGAAATCGAGCCGATCACCAAGCGGGATCTGGCCAAGCTCGCCAACTACGACGCGCTGTTCATCCGCGAGACCACCTCGATCTCCAACCACACCTACCGCTTTGCCCGCCGCGCCCAGCAGGAAGGTATGCCGGTCATCGACGATCCGCTGTCGATGATCCGCTGCACCAATAAGGTCTATCTCAACGAGCTGATGACCTACAACAAGGTACCGGTGCCGCCGACGGTGATGATAGCCGGCATCTCGGATCTGGAAGTTGCGGCGCAGACGCTGGGCTTCCCCCTGGTGCTGAAGATCCCGGACTCCTCGTTTTCGCGCGGCGTCAAGAAATGCGGCACCTTCGAAGAGTTGAAGACGCTCGCAACCGAATGGCTGGAGGATTCCGACCTCCTGATCGCGCAAAAATTCATTCCGACGGAATATGATTGGCGCGTCGGTGTCCTCGGCGGCCAACCCTTGTTTGCCGTCCATTATCTGATGGCCAAGAAGCATTGGCAGATCGTCAATCATAAGGCCAACGGCAAGCCCGACCAGGGCGGCATCAAGACGTTCACCCTGAAGGAAGCGCCGGCCCATGTCGTCGAGACGGCGGTGAGCGCGGCGCGCTGCATCGGCGACGGCCTCTACGGGGTCGACCTCAAGGAGACCAGGGACGGCGTCTTCGTCATCGAGGTCAACGATAACCCCAACCTCGACCACGGCTGGGAAGACTCCGGCGAAAAAGACGAGGTCTGGGTGCGGCTGACGCAGTGGTTCCTGGAGCGATTGGACCGGCCGGGCCGATGACATCCGAATTGAGGGGAAAAAGATGCTGTTCTTCGTAACCGAGGATTTTCGCGGCTGCGACCGTAAGGAGATCTACCGCCGTTTCCGCGACCAGGGCCGCCTGAAGCCGGACGCGCTGCTCGTGCACCACAGCTGGATCGCAGCGGATATGAGCCGCTGCTTCCTGCTGGTGGAGGCCGATGACGTCACACTCCTGCAGCGGTGGGTCATCGAATGGGCGGATCTGGTCGAATTCGAGATCGTTCCCGTGGCGACGAACAAGGATATGGTGGAGGCGTTGAGCGGACATCTCTGACCTGCGCGCGCTTCGACGAGGTATATCCAGACATTGTATTGATGGCAGATGTCCAGGCTGAGCCGATGACTGGCTCGCCCGGCTGTCGCACTTAGCCGGATTGCCTGATCGTCGCGTTCGACTTCAGCAGCCGGTTGATGTCCGACGCTTTCGATGGCACGCCGATCAAATAGCCCTGGGCCTCGACGCAGCCCTCCTTTTGCAGGAATTCAAGCTGCGCTTCGGTCTCGACACCCTCGGCGGTGACGGTGATGCCCAGCTGTGCGCCAAGCCCGATGATGGTGCGCACGATCGCCGCGGTATCGCGACTGTCGATGTCACGGGTGAAAGAGCGATCGATCTTGATCTTGTCGACGGGAAAGCGCCTGAGGTAGCCGAGCGAGGAATAGCCGGTGCCGAAATCGTCCAGCGCTATGCGGACACCCAGATCGCGCAGCTGCCTCAGTGTCTTGAGCACCAGATCGCTCTCGTCCATCAGCACCGTTTCGGTGATTTCCAGTTCAAGCCGGTTGGCCGGCACGCCCGAGAACGCCAGCGCCGAGATGACGCTGCGGGCAAAGGTGCCGCTTTTGATCTGCACGGCGGAGACATTGACTGCGATGCGCAAAGGCGCCCAGCCTGCGGCGGTCGTGCAGGCTTTCCGCAGCGCCCATTCTCCAAGCGGCACGATCAGCCCGGTCTCCTCGGCGGCCGGAATGAAGTCGTCCGGACGCACCAGGCCGCGCACTGGCGAACGCCAGCGCATCAAGGCTTCGGCACCGACGATTTCGCCGGAGGCGATGTTCATGATCGGCTGGAAATCCAGCTCGAATTCCCGGCGCGACAGCGCCGCCCTGAGATCGATTTCGAGCGCCCGGCGCGCGCGCACCATCGCATCCATGGCTGGTTCGAAGAAACGGTAGAGGTTGCGCCCTTCGCTCTTTGCCCGATAGAGCGCCATATCGGCGTTTTTCAGCAAAGTGTCGGTGTCCTTGCCGTCATTCGGAAACAGCGCGATGCCAACACTGATGCCGACGCGCATGTCGTGTCGCTTGTCGCGAAACGGCTTTCCGATGATCTCGACGATGCGTTTGGCCAGTTTTTCCGCATCGCCCGGGCTTTTGAGATTGAACTGGATTATGACGAATTCGTCGCCGCCGAAGCGAGCGACAACGTCCGTTTCATTGCGCAGGCACCGTTGCAGCCGTTCGGCCACGCATTTCAGCAGCCAGTCGCCGGAAGGGTGGCCCCAAGTATCGTTGACCGCCTTGAAGTGATCGAGGTCGAGCGAGAATATCGCCAGCGATCCGTCTTTCGTCTCGCTAAGGGCTTGGTCGAGCCGTTCGCGAAGCATCGAGCGATTGGGCAGGTTGGTCAGTGTGTCGTGATGCGCAAGGTGGGTCATGCGCTCTTCCACGCGCCTGCGCTCGGTCACGTCGTCGAATGTCGCGACCCAGCCGCCGCCGCTCATCGGCCGGCGTGCAACCAGCAGCGTTCTGCCATCGGCAAGATGGCGATGCGTTACGTGTGTTTTGCCCGCCCGCAGGCAGGCTTCGATTTGCGAAATTTCGCTGTCGGGGTCGAGCTTTGTGTAAATGCCCAGTTCCAGCAGCCGCTTAAAGGCATCACGGTGGCTCATGCCAAGCGGGAGGTCGGCCGGCCTGACATGGTAAAGTTCCAGAAAACGTTCGTTGCGCACGATCAGCTTGCCGTCCGCATCGTACATCAAAAGTCCTTGCGACATGTTGGCAAGTGCCGCGTCGAAACGGCGGTGCTGCTCCTTCAACTCCTGCTCGGCGCGCCGTTGCTCGGTGATATCCTCGTAGATCGATACCCAACCGCCCGACGCCAGCGGCCGGTGCGAAATGTTGACGATACGCCCGTCTGCAAGCGTTTCCTCATAGGTGGAAGGTTTTGCCTGGTCGATATAGGGCTTGCGAATGGCATAGAGTTGCTCAGCGCTTTGCGAGGCGATGCCGATGTCCACGCTGTGCTGGAGGATGTCGAAAAACCGGATGCCGGGCCGTACCACATCGGCGTCGAGGCGAAAGATACTGATGTAGTTCCTATTGCAGATGATCATCCGTTCATCGGCATCGAACATGCACAGGCCATGCGACATGTTCTCGACCGCTGCCGAAAAACGCTCGTTCTGTTCGCGCAGTTCGTCTTCAATCCGTTGCGGCAGACCAACGCCTTTGACCCGTCGTCGGCGGACGGACGAACCTGCCTTGATACCGGCAACGGGCATGTAGCGCGCCTATGGACCGTGGTTAACCACGGCACTCTTGTCCTTGCCGGTTAATTTACCGTTTTCAGCCGGCTGGAACGGCAGTCTGCCGTCGCGACTTTTCGATCGCCGCAAACCGTTTGAGAAAGGCATTCTGCGCCCAGGTCACCGAGCGCGGCGTGACATCGAAGCGCTCGGCATTGAAGCCGCGCGGCCGGCCGAAGAACTCCGTCGCCTCTGCCGTTGAAAAACCCGCAAGCAGCGTCGCTTCGAAATAAGCGGCGATCTGATCCGCTCGCTTGATCTCCTTGCGCAGTCCCGCGTCGAGTTCCGCTGGCAGCGAAAAGCGCAGATGGATGGCGCGCTGCAGCCTGATCTCGCAGTCCCTGTAGCTGCCGCCCATCACGGACTTGAACGGCGAGATCATGTCGCCGATGACATATTCCGGCGCGTCGTGCAGCAGCGCCGCCAACCGCGCATCGGCGTCGGCATCCGGCATCAGCTCGCCGACAAGCGTTTCGACGAGCAGCGAATGCTGGGCGACCGAAAAGGCGTGCTCGCCTCTGGTCTGGCCGTTCCAGCGCGCGACGCGGGCAAGGCCGTGAGCGATATCCGAGATCTCGATGTCGAGCGGCGAGGGGTCGAGGAGATCGAGCCGTCGCCCGGACAGCATGCGCTGCCAGGCGCGCGGCGGCGCCCCGGCGCGATCGGCCGCCATCAGGCCTCCTCCGCGCCGACGGCTTCCTGCGGAAAGCTGAATTTCGCCCAGGGCGGGATGGTGAGCGACACGGCGACATCGTCAGCCAGGATCGGCAGGCCGGCGTCGAACGCTGCCTTGACCCGGTCGATGCGGGCAATGGCGAGGCCTGTCGTGCCGGCGGTCGAGCCAAGCGTGCCGACCGGCCGCCCCTCCACGGTCAACTCTGCGCCCGAGGCGGGCAGGGAGCGTTCGGCCGAGACGATCAACACCCGGCGTCTGGCAGTGCCGCGATGCTGCATGCGCGAGACAACCTCCTGGCCGACATAGCAGCCCTTCTTGAAGCCGACGCCGCCGATCTCGTCGAGCAGCACGTCATGCGGAAACGCATCGCCGAGCTGATAGTCGCTGCCGCTTTCGGCAATGCCATGGGCGATGCGAAAGGCTTGCCATGCGGCAAGGTCGCCGCCTTCTGCGGTGCCATCATAGGAGCGCTTGACGATAGCATCGACGAACCGCGCATCGGCAAACGGTGCTGATTCAAATTGCGAGGCAGTTGAAGCGCTTTCCCATAGGACGGTCACAACCGGCTGATCCAGCTTGGAAATTTGGACTTTGGCGCGCAACTTGTAGAGCGTCAGCCGGCGCATGAAATCGTCGGCGGTCTCGGCACGGCACTCGAGGCGGAAAGCATTTTCGCCGGCGCGCGAGATCAGGAAGTCGAAAAGGACCTTGCCTTGCGGCGTCAGCAGGGCGCCGGGCTTTGCTTCGCTGCTGCCGAGCACGTCGAGGTCGGTAGTCAGGATGTTCTGCAAGAAGTGCTCGGCATCCGGCCCGGACACGGAAAGGAGTGCGCGATCTCTGAGCGAGGCAAAGGGCATGGTGGGAAAACAAGCCTGATCTTGCAAAACTGTCGGCCATTACGTAAGCCGCTGGCACTTCCCCCGCAAGAGACCTGATCCGCATGGCCCCCATCTACGATCTCATCCTGACAGGTGGCACCGTGGTCAACCACGATGGCGAGGGTTTTCGCGACGTCGGCATCAATGGTGGGCGCGTCGCTGCCATCGGCGATCTCCGCCAGGCGTCGGCCGGCGAGACAATCGACTGCCGCGGACTGCATATCCTGCCGGGCGTCGTCGATAGCCAGGTGCATTTCCGCGAGCCGGGACTGGAGCACAAGGAAGATTTGGGGACGGGCTCGCGGGCGGCGGTGCTTGGCGGCGTCACCGCCGTCTTCGAGATGCCGAACACCAATCCGCTGACCACCAGCGAGGCGACTCTTGCCGACAAGGTGCGGCGAGCCACCGGCCGCATGCATTGCGACTTTGCCTTCTGGGTCGGCGGGACCCGCGACAATGCAAAAGACGCCGGCGATCTCGAGCGGCTGCCGGGTGCGGCCGGCATAAAAGTGTTCATGGGCTCGTCCACCGGCGACCTGCTGGTCGAGGACGACGAAGGCGTTGCCTCGATCCTGAGGAACACACGCCGCCGCGCCGCCTTTCACTCCGAGGACGAGTTCCGGCTGCGCGAGCGGCTCGGCGAGCGCATCGAGGGCGATCCGTCCTCACATCCGGTGTGGCGCGACGAGATCGCCGCATTGCGCTGCACCGAGCGCCTGGTGCGCATCGCGCGCCAGGTCCGTGCCCGGATCCATGTGCTGCACATCTCGACCACCGAAGAGATAGGCTTCCTCGAACAGCACAAGGATGTCGCGACTTGCGAGGCGACGCCGCATCATCTGACGCTGAGCGCAGATAACTATGCGCAGTTAGGCACGCTGATCCAGATGAACCCGCCGGTGCGCGCCGCGCGCCATCGCGAGGGGGTCTGGCAGGGCATTGCGCAAGGCGTTGTCGATGTCCTCGGCTCCGACCATGCGCCGCACACGCTGGCCGAGAAGGCAAAACCTTATCCGGCGTCGCCGTCAGGCATGACCGGCGTGCAGACTTTGGTGCCGATCATGCTGGATCATGTCAACGCCGGCCGGCTGACGTTGCAGCGCTTTGTCGACCTGACCAGCCATGGCCCACAGCGCATTTTCGGCATCGCCAGGAAAGGCCGTATTGCCGCCGGCTACGATGCCGATCTGACCATCGTCGACCTGAAGCGCCGCGAGATCATCGCCAACGCCCAGCAAGGCTCCAAGGCCGGTTGGACGCCTTATGACGGCAGGCAGGTGACCGGCTGGCCGGTCGGCACTATCGTTCGGGGCCGGCGCGTGATGTGGGAAGGCGAGATTGCCACGCCAGGCCAAGGCAGGGCGGTGGAGTTTTCCGAGGCGTTGGCGGGCTAAGCTCCCTACCTCAATAAGGGCCAGGCCTGACCACTCAATCCCCAGCGACGAAGAACGTCCATTGCCCGGTCGGCGTGATGCCGACGCGGTAGAAGATGTAGGCGCCGAACTGCTTCATGTTGTCATAGTCGCTGGCAGTGACGATCTTGAATAACTCGACCCGCTGCCTGGCATCGAGCTTGTCCAACGGCAGGGCGAAAAAATACGGCCAGACGTAGAGATCCTGCGGCGTGCCTGCATCGACATGGACATAGCCGGCATTGAGCACCTCTTCCAGGATGGCGAGGATTTCCTGGCCTTCCGTGTCGCCCGAAAGCCCTTTCAGGAAGGCGATCGGGTCGCCCTCCATGTCGCCCAGCGACAATTGGGTCATCATGTCGCCCGTGCCGATCAGCGGCCGCAGTCTTTCGATGTCGCCGCTTTTGCACGCCTCGACGATCAGATCGTGCATGCGCCTGACCGGTTCCGGCAACTTGGCAAGGTCGTAAACGACTTCGGGCACAGGCGCGTCCGGATCGACATGCGGATTGGCCGTGCCGCCATCGTCCGCTGGCCCTTTCGGTTCGGTTTGCCTTGGCTCGTCGGACGGAGTCGGCTGGCTGGCTGCAGGTGGCGTCGTGCCGAGCGGGCCGGGCATCGGCACGGTACTTCCGGGCGGCGACATGTCGCCGTCGGTCGGCGGCGTGACCGGCGAAGGCAGGTCTTCGCGCTTGATCTCGCTGAGGGCGTGAGCGGGACTGCTCGCAAGAAACAGTGCAAGGGGAATCGTGGCGCAGGAGGCGATAAGCCAAATGCTGAGGACCAGGCCGCGCGGCTTGCCTGATATCGAAAAATTCACCGCCTGCTACTCCCTGGTTCCAGGCCCACTCATGTGCCCGGACATGATGTGCCCGGACATGATGTCCGGCGACGCGCCGTCGTCAAAGAACCGGGGTCAGTGCCGCAGCCTTTCGGGCTCGAAGGCCCCGGCAATCACCTTTTCGCGCATGCGATCGAGCAGGGCAAGCGCCGAGGTCTCGCCATTGGTTCGCAGCATCTCGCCGAATGCCGTTTCGAGGGCTGCCTCGGCGATGATTTCCGGCTCGATCCCCGCCGACAATCCTTCCGCCCAGGCTTCGCTGTGGCTTTCCACGGCGGTCAGGCGCTTTTCTTCCCTGACCAGCGCGTCGATGTCGTTGACGCCATGTTCCATTGCGATGTCCACCCTTTCAAGCGGTGATCCGTTGGATAGGGATCAAGCTTGAGTTGTCCCTTTTACACGCAGGCGAAGTAAGTACTTGTAAATGCGACATTTTTTTGGTCGTTTTCTACAAAACCCGTCGCATTAAGCAAACCTGCGTCCGATCCGTTTCAAACTTAGCCGATTAGGCCGGCCAAGGGGACGGAAACCTTCAGTTTGAGTTAATTTCACATCTGCGCGCTAACGTTTCGTTAACATAGTTGCAAAAGTGCAACATCAGGTTTGCACCAAGACCTCACCCGAGGCAAGCGGAGAAGTGTCGAACGCGTCCGCCGCCAACAGCGCCGACGCTTGATTCCGCTTTGCCGGAACGGCAGCTGCCGCCGTCAGTTCCCGTAGCGCGAGGCGATGTCGCGAGACAGCGTCTCGCCTTCCTTCATGTAGCGGCTGATGGCTTCCGTCGCCGAGGCGGTGCATTGCGTATAACTGCCGCCGAAGGATCGGTAGCCGCGGTTGAAGCTGGCGATGAAGCGGGCGCGCCGCTCAGGGTTCGGATTTTCTGATGCGATCAGTTTTTCCATCTCGGCCCGCCACCGGTCGCCCTTCTCGCCGCATAGATTGCGCAGGAAATGCAACGAGCCGAGCACTTCCGCCAGCCGCAACAGCCCGGGCTCGAACGGCGCCTCGGCGGCAATGGCAGGACGCAAGCCGACAACCACACTAACGGCGAGGCAGGCGGCGAGAAACGGTGATGTGCGGTTCATGAGCCCTTGTGCTGAAACAATTTGTTGCCTGCAAGGCGATTCTCAAGCTCAGTTCGCGCCGCCCTTGCTGGTGGCCAGCAGGTCGTCGGCGATATCAAACACTGCATCGGCAAGCTGCATCGCTGTCATTTCGGCCAGTGTATAGAAGGCGGCGGTTTCGGCGTCGTCACTGGCCACCGCCTCGCCGCCGGCATAGTTGGCCCCAAACACCGTCAGCCGGTAGTCGACCGGATGCCCGTCGCCGCTGCCGTCGATGTGGATTTCCCGCAGCGGCCGGTAGTTGCGCGCCTGCAATCCGGTCTCTTCCAGCAATTCGCGCCTTGCTGCCTGTTCCAGCGTCTCGCCGGCTTCGACCTTGCCACCGGGAAAGGCATAAAGGCCCTGCGAGGGCGGTCTGGCCCGCTTGACCAGCAGCACCGTGTTCTCGCGCACGACGCAGACCGAGACTGCCGGAATGATCTTACGTGCTTCCATGGGTTCCCGATCGCTCGATTGGCATAGCCCGTTGTGGACCGGCCGTCGGCGAACAGCTTTAGCGGTTGCGAAAGGCAGGTTCCATGGTCACTTTCACATGTCACCCATTCGAGAGCTGAATTCATGTGCGGACGCTTTGCCTTGACCGCCACTCCGGACCAGACCGCCGCCCTTCTCGGTCTGGCGGAGTTGGAGGAGTTTCCGCCCCGCTACAATATCGCGCCGACGCAGCCGGTGCTGATGGCGCTCGCCGGATTGCCGCAGGCGCCGGGCTCGAACCTGCCCGACCGCCGCTCGATGCTGGTGCGCTGGGGCCTGATCCCGGCCTGGGTCAAGGATACGCGTAACTTCCCGCTGCTGTTCAACGCGCGTTCTGAGGGGGCTTCGGAAAAGCCGTCGTTTCGCGCTGCCATGCGCCATCGCCGCGCCCTGGTACCGGCTTCGGGATTCTACGAATGGCACCAAACCGCTGGCAGAAGAGGGCAGCCCTATTGGGTGCGGCCAAAGCATGGAGGGCTTGTCGCCTTCGCCGGGCTGATTGAGACGTATGCCGAGCCGGGTGGCTCGGAAATGGACACCGGCGCCATTCTGACCGCCCACGCCAATGCCGATACTGCCCATATCCACGACCGCATGCCGGTGGTGATCCATCCCGAGGATTTCGCGCGCTGGCTGGATTGCCGCACGCTCGAGCCGCGTGATGTGGCCGATCTGCTGAGACCCACCCGGCCCGATTTCTTCGAAGCGATCCCGGTTTCCGACCTCGTCAACAAGGTCGCCAATACCGGGCCGGAGATTCAGGAGAAGGGCGTCGTCGAGCCTGAGCCCGAGAAGGTCAAGCGCCAGAAGTCCGGCGCGAACGACAGTCAAATGACATTATTTTAGCGAAAGCTACTATTTCCAGGACACCGTGAGCGCCTCAATCTTCACCCGACGGCATTCTCAGGCAGCGCGTGGCGACACGATCTTCTGTGCCGGCTTCTTCTTCTTCGCGGTGTGCAGAAGAGCTGCGACGATTGCTGCCGGGCCGATCGCCCGGTAATGGCTGGCGAGCGCCGGTTGCTTGGCGCGGTTGGATTCTTGCTTAGGCATTATTCTCGTCCCTGGTAACGTCTTCGTGTCTGCGTTTGCTGGCCGAATCCGACCAAATCGTGACGCTTGCTGATCTAGCCGGCGAATGTTTCATGACAGTGCCGATCTGTTTAATAAAATGTTTCAGTGGCTCATTTCCTGTGAGCCAACGATATTTTTGGCGAAGGTAGCGACTTGACGGCAACACCGGGCAAGGCGATAAAGCCGGCCATGAAAACGTCTTTCGCCATTTGTGGCATTTGCATTATCGACTAGCCTCGCGCTGGTCCTGGACGTTTTCGCCTCATCTCCTCCCAGATTGGACAAACGCCCCGGCCAGCAGGCTGGAGCTCGATTTTGCGCCTCGGCGTGACCGACTCCATCCAGAGCACGATCCCAAAAGATCTTGCTCAAACAAAGTAACGCACCGGAACGCACGTATGTCTGACGCATCGAAGAGCCTGCGCCTCTACAACACGCTAACGCGGAGCAAGGAGGATTTCTTCCCGATCGATCCGCGCAACGTGCGCATGTATGTCTGCGGCCCGACGGTCTACGACTTCGCCCATATCGGCAATGCGCGGCCGGTGATCGTCTTCGACGTGCTGTTCCGTTTGCTGCGCCATCTCTACGGGCAAGCGCATGTCACTTACGTCCGCAACATCACCGACGTCGACGACAAGATCAACGCTCGCGCGCTGCGCGATTTCGGCGGCGAGATTGCCTTGGGCAAGCTGTCGCTGAACGAAGCGATCAGACGGGTCACCGAAAAGACCGCCGATCAGTTCCACAAGGACGTGGCGGCGCTCGGTTGCCTGGAACCGACGGTCGAGCCGCGCGCCACCGAGTTCGTCGAGCCTAGGCCCGACGGCAAGGTCGACATGATCCTCTTGATTCAACGCTTGATCGAACGCGGCCATGCCTATGTCGCAGCTGGAGAAGTCCTGTTCGACACCGCTTCCATGCCGGACTACGGACAGTTGTCGAAGCGCAATCTCGACGAGCAGCAGGCAGGCGCCCGCGTCGCCGTCGATGCGCACAAGAAGAACCCGCAGGATTTCGTGCTGTGGAAATTGTCTTCGCCCGAGGAACCGGGCTGGGAGAGTCCGTGGGGCAGGGGTCGGCCGGGCTGGCACATCGAGTGCTCGGCGATGTCGGCCGCCTATCTCGGCGAGGTGTTCGACATCCATGGCGGTGGTCTCGACCTGATCTTTCCACACCACGAGAACGAGATCGCCCAGTCACGTTGCGCCCACGGCACCGAAACGATGGCCAAGGTGTGGATGCACAACGGTTTCCTGCAGGTCGAGGGCCAGAAGATGTCCAAGAGCCTGGGCAATTTCTATTCGATCACCGAACTGCTGGAGACGGAGACTTTTGGCGGCCGCAAATGGCCGGGCGAGGTGCTCAGGCTGGCGATGCTGATGACGCATTATCGCGAGCCGATCGACTTTTCCGTACGCAAGCTGGAAGAGGCGGAGAATACGCTGCGCAAATGGAAGCGAGCGGCCGATCTGGCGCCGCCAACGGCAAAATCGGTGCCGGCGGATGTGATCGAAGTGCTGTCGGATGACCTCGCCACCTATCCCGCATTCCAGTTGCTGACCCAGTTGGCTGGCGATGCTGTTGATTTCGACGCTGGTAGCAGCAACGCAGCCGCCGAAGACAACGATGCTGCCACTTTGCTGAAGGCATCGCTGCTGTTCCTCGGCTTCGACGTCGCAACAGCCAAGGTGGATGAAGACGCCATTGCCAAAGCGATCGCCAAACGCCTCGCGCTGATCGCCGCCAAGAACTGGGCCGAGGCCGACCGCATCCGCGACGAGTTGCTGGCGCAAGGCATCCAGTTGAAGGACGGCAAGGACCCTGTCACCGGCGAACGCATCACCACCTGGGAGGTAAAAAGATGATCGATCATCTCGGCATCACCGTTTTGGATTTCGACGTGTCGAAAGCTTTTTACGACAGGGCGATGGCGCCGCTTGGTGCCTCGCTGCTCTACATGGTGCCGCAGGAATATACCGGCGGCGCCAAGGTCGGCGGCTACGGCCGCGACCGGCCAGTGTTTTGGCTGCATGCCGGCAAGGACAAGCCGAAGGATCATCAACACGCCGCTTTCACGGCGCGCAGCCGTGCCGAGGTCGATGCCTTTCACGCGGCGGCAATCGCCGCCGGCGGCAAGGACAATGGCGGGCCGGGCCTGCGCCCGCACTATCATCCGAACTATTATGGCGCCTTCGTCTTCGATCCCGACGGCAACAATGTCGAGGCGGTCTGCCATGCTCCGGAGTAAAATGCGATGAGCCTTGACAACAGACCGGTGTATACGGGCGGCTGCCAGTGCGGCGCAGTGCGCTTCCGCGTCGAAGGCGCGCTCGGCGATGCCTCCGTCTGCCATTGCCGCATGTGCCAGAAGGCGAGCGGCAATTTTTACCTGCCGCTGGTCTCGGTGCGCGGCGCAGGACTCGACTGGACGCGCAGCGAGCCCAAACGCTTCCGCTCGTCCAATGCGGCGTTGCGCGGTTTCTGCGCCGAATGCGGCACGCCGCTGACCTTCGAAGCGACCGACGGCGTGGCGCTCGCCATCGCCGCATTCGACCACCCCGAGGAGATCGCGCCGACGATCCAATGGGGTGTCGAAGCCAAGCTCCCCTATGTGGATCATGTCCACGAATTGCCCGGTGAGGAAACGATGGCCGACGTCTCGTCTGCCTCCTATCTCGCCGACCTCGTCTCCTACCAACATCCCGACCATGACACCGAACAATGGCCGCCGGAGGAAAGATCATGACCGAAACCGTTCGTACCGGCGGCTGCCAGTGCGGCGCCGTGCGCTTCCGCATCCACGGCGCGCTCGGCCGCCCCTCGATCTGTCATTGCCGCATGTGCCAGAAACAGTTCGGCTCGTTTTTCGGCGCGCTTGTGACAGTGCCGAGCGACGGCGTCGAATGGCTGCGCGAGGAGCCGAGTTACTTTCAGTCGTCGGTCAACATCGATCGCGGCTTCTGCGCCCGCTGCGGCACGCCGCTGACCTACCGCCAGCCCGGCGCGCTCGAGATCGCCATCGGCGCCTTCGACGACCGTTCCGATCTGGCGCCGCAGATCCAGGTCAACTACGCCGCCAGGCTGCCTTGGGTGGAGACGATCTTCGACGCGCCAATCCACGACGATCCGGATTTCTACGCGCGACAGGAGTCAATCATCTCCTTCCAGCATCCCGATCACGAGACGGCCAACTGGCCGCACCAGGGCCTGAAACTATGAGCAGCGAATTCCGCACCCTCTATCCCGAGATCGAGGCTTTCGAGTCCGGCATGCTAGACGTTGGCGATGGCCATCAGGTCTATTGGGAGCGCTCCGGCACCCGCGGTGCCAAGCCGGCGGTATTCCTGCATGGCGGACCGGGCGGCACCATTTCGCCAAAGCACCGGCGGCTGTTCGATCCGACGCTGTACGATGTCATCCTGTTCGACCAGCGTGGCTGTGGAAAATCGACGCCCAATGCCTCGCTCGAAGCCAACACCACCTGGCATCTGGTCGCCGACATAGAGCGGCTGCGCGACATGTGCGGCTTCGACAAATGGCTGGTGTTCGGCGGCTCGTGGGGTTCGACGCTGGCGCTGGCCTATGCCGAGACACACCCCGAGCGGGTCAGCGAACTGGTCGTGCGCGGCATCTACACGCTGACCCGCGCCGAACTCGAATGGTACTACCAGTTCGGCGTCTCGGAGATGTTCCCCGACAAATGGGAGCGGTTTTTGGCGCCCATTCCGGAGGCTGAGCGCGGCGACATGATGGCCGCCTACCGCAAACGGCTGGTCGGTAGCGATCCTGTGGCGCAGGTCGAGGCCGCTCGCGCCTGGAGCCTGTGGGAGGGCGAGACGATCACTTTGCTGCCGGAACCGGAAACCAGCGGTCCCTTCGGCCAGGATGATTATGCCCTGGCCTTCGCCCGCATCGAGAACCACTATTTCGTCCATGCCGGCTGGCTGGAAGAGGGACAGCTGCTGCGTGATGCATGGAAGCTTAAGGATATACCGGGTAGCATCGTTCACGGCCGCTACGACATGCCGTGCCCGGCGCGCTATGCCTGGGCGCTGCACAAGGCGTGGCCGAAAGCGGATTTCCATCTGATCGAAGGTGCCGGCCACGCCTATTCGGAGCCGGGCATCCTCGACAGGCTGATCCGCGCAACGGACGTGTTTGCCGGGAAATGACGATGGCTCGCGAGCGCCTTTATCTGTTCGACACGACGCTGCGCGATGGTCAGCAGACGCCGGGTATCGACTTTTCCGTCGAGGACAAGATCGCCATCGCCAAGCTGCTCGACGAGTTCGGCATCGACTACGTCGAGGGCGGTTACCCTGGCGCCAATCCAACCGACACCGCCTTTTTCGCCGAGCGTCGCACGGCCGATGCCAAGTTCGTCGCCTTCGGCATGACCAAGCGGGCAGGAGTGTCGGCCTCGAACGACCCCGGCCTCACCGCGCTGGTCCAGTCGAAGTCGGATGCCATCTGCTTCGTCGCCAAGAGCTGGGACTACCATGTCCGCGTCGCGCTCGGCTGCACCAATGAGGAGAACCTCGAGGCGATCAAGGCCTCGGTCGAGGCGGCGCTCAGTGCCGGCAAGGAGGCGATGGTCGACTGCGAGCATTTCTTCGATGGCTTCAAGGCCAACCCCGATTATGCGCTGGCCTGCGCCAGGACGGCCTACGATGCCGGCGCGCGCTGGGTGGTTCTATGCGACACCAATGGCGGCACGCAGCCCTCCGAGGTGCGCGCCATCGTCGAAAAGGTGATCGCGGCCGGCATACCGGGCGACCATCTCGGCATCCACGCCCATGACGACACCGGCCAGGCGGTGGCGAATTCGCTTGCCGCCGTGGAGGCCGGCGTGCGCCATATCCAGGGCACGCTGAATGGCATAGGCGAGCGCTGCGGCAACGCCAATCTGATCTCGATCGTGCCGACATTGTCGTTGAAGCCTGCCTTTGCCGGCCGCTTTGCAACAGGCATTTCAGCGGAGGCGTTGACCGGTATATCGCGCTTGTCCCGCGCCTTCGACGAGTTGCTGAACCGTGCGCCGGAAGCGCAGGCCCCCTATGTCGGCGCCTCCGCATTCGCTACCAAGGCCGGCATCCATGCCTCGGCGCTGGCCAAGGAGCCGGCGACCTACGAGCATGTGCCGCCAGAGACTGTCGGCAACCGCCGCCGCGTCATGGTTTCGGACCAAGGCGGCAAGGCGAATTTCATGGCCGAGCTGAAACGGCGCGGCATCGACATGCCCCGGGACGACCATCGCCTCGACGCGCTGATCGCCGTGGTCAAGGAGCGTGAGGCGGAGGGCTACGCTTACGAAGGCGCCGACGCCAGCTTCGAGCTTCTGGCGCGCAAGATGCTGCATGGCGTGCCGGAATTCTTCCGCGTCACTTCATTCCGCTGCATGGTCGAGCGCCGCTTCGACGCCAACGGCCAGCTGAAGACGGTCTCGGAGGCGATTGTGAAAGTGCTGGTCGAGGGCGAGGAGAAGATGTCGGTCGCCGAAGGCCATGGCCCGGTCAACGCGCTCGACATTGCGCTGCGCAAGGATCTCGGCAAATTCCAGAGCGAGATCGCCGATCTCGAGCTGGCCGACTTCAAGGTGCGTATCCTCAATGGTGGCACCGAGGCGATTACCCGCGTGCTGATCGAATCGCATGACGGCACCGGTGCGCGCTGGTGGACGGTCGGCGTCTCCGAAAACATCATCGATGCTTCGTTCCAGGCGCTGATGGATTCGATCGTCTACAAGCTGATGAAGAACCGCGACATGGCCGGGCTGATCGCGGCGGAGTGAGGAAATGGGCTTCACGATAAGCTGGGTCGCATTCAATGGTCTGCCACTCGCGAAGGCAGCGCTGGCTTTCGGTCTGGCTCAGAGCGGACAATCGGACGAGGTTTTTGATTTTGACTACAATGGCGTGACGGTTGGTCAAAATTGGTCTGTCGTCATTTTTAACGACGTGAACATGGACCTGGTGGACGAGAAGCGCCTGGCTAACCTTTCGACGGGCAGGGACATTGTCGTCGTTCACAATATCGATACGGTCATGCTGCAATGGGCGGAACAGTGGCGCGACGGGCACGAAGTCTGGAGCATACGACACACCAGCGCAGACGGTGCGCGCAACCTGGAAGCGACAGGAAACCTTCCATCCTGTTTCGAGGAGATCCGCCGCGAGCGCTTCGCAGATCAGGATCGCGAGGACGCAGGTGCTGCCGCCATAGACTTTATCGCCGATATTCCGATCGAGGTGGCAGAATGCGTGACGGGCTTTCGTCACGACACCGTTGGAGCGGAATTCATGGAATTGGTGCCTGCGCCCGGCGAGACCAAATGACTGCGGGCTTCGCGCATTTCAATGAACTGGTGAAAACTCCGGGTTCTTGAACCATCAGCGAGACTCCATTGATCCATCAGAACTTTGCGATGGTCTTGCCGGGGCCGCTGGCGCATAGCCTTGGGCCATGGCTACCCAAGTACTTCAAATCGAGGCCGATACCAAAGCTCGTCGCGGCTTCTTGCTGGCGCTCGGCGCCTACCTGCTTTGGGGGCTGCTGCCCTTCTACATGAAGGCTGTCGCGCATCTGCCGCTGGCCGAAGTCATCGCCCACCGCATCGTCTGGTCGGTGCCGATCGCGGCCGCCGTCCTGGTCTGGGCGGGCCGCACTGCCGATTTCAAAGCGGCCGTTCGTTGGCCGCGCATCATTTCGATGGCGCTGCTGACGGCGGCGCTGATCTCGGTCAACTGGGGCATCTATGTCTGGGCGATCGCGGTCGACCGCACGATCGAGACCGCGCTTGGCTATTACATCAACCCGCTGGTCAGCGTCGTTGTCGGCGCGCTGCTGCTCGGCGAACGGCTCGACCGCCTGCAGATCGCGGCGGTGGTGCTCGCGGCAATCGCCGTCGCGGTGCTAACCATCGACGCTGGCAAGCTGCCTTGGGTGTCGCTGGTGCTGGCCTTTTCCTTTGCCGCCTATGGCTTCTTCCGCAAGACGCTGCCAATTGGTCCAAGCCAGGGCTTCCTGCTCGAAGTGCTGCTACTGTCGGTGCCGGCGCTCGGCTACATCGTCTTCCTGATCGCCACAGGACAGGATCATTTCGTCTCCAGCTCCTTGAACGACACCGCCTTGCTGGTCGGCTGCGGACCGGTCACCGCCGTGCCGCTGCTGTTGTTTGCGTTCGGCGCCAGGCTGCTGCGCCTCTCCACCATCGGCATCATGCAATATATCGCGCCGACAATCGTCTTTTTGATCGCGGTGCTGATTTTCGGCGAACCCTTCGGCAGCGTTCAGGCCATCGCCTTCGGCCTGATCTGGGCGGCGCTGGCGATGTACTCCTGGTCGATGTTTTCTTCGGCGCGCAAGACCGTCGCCGCATCCGCTCGATCCGCGTAACGAAGAAAGGCGGCTGGCGGGCCTAATGCCGGCAGCCGCCTCTTTCACGGTCGCTCAGCGCTTCGGCCCGAAGCCTGGATAGGGCTGCAGCGGCACGACGGCGGCAATGTCCATCATGCCAGCCTTGACCAGCGGCAAGGTTGCGAGATGGCTGCGCACGTCGGCATCGCTGCCGGCCTCGAACATCATGCCGCTGCCGGGAATGTCGCCTCGATTCCACACCTGACGCACGGCGCCTTCGGCATAGAGCGTGCGGCGCTGCTCGGCCTCGCCGGGCAGCAGAGGCGCGAAATCGGCGTCGGTGAACTTTTCGGTGTTGCGCACAAGAAGGGCAAAGAACTGCATCGGAATCTCCTGATGTTGGCCGTTGGAATGGCGAAAATATTCGCTTCGGCTGGCCAGACAGTCCAAGACTGATTAGGCTAAAGTTGAGACCTCACGGGACTTGAGCATCGGAGCAACAATGTTCGACCTGCGCCAGCTCCGCTATTTCATCACGGTGGCCGAAACCGGCAATGTCGGGCGTGCCGCCGAATTGCTCCACATCTCGCAGTCGCCGCTCAGCCGCCAGATCATGCAGCTGGAGCAGCAACTGGGCATCACATTATTCGAGAGGGCGAGGCAGCGTGTTCATCTCAATCCCGAAGGCCGCGCCTTTCTTACCGAGGCGCGTGCGCTGCTGGCCCATGCAAGACGGCTGGAGGAGCTCGGCCGCAATCTCGCCAGCGGTACGGTCGGCCGTCTCGCCATCGGCTATGTCGAAGGTGCGGTCCATGCCGGGCTTGTCGCTCGGATGCTGCGCCAGTTTCGCCGCGACCGGCCCGAATTTCATCTTCAACTGAAGGGCCAGCGTTCCGCCGCGCAGATCGAAGCGCTGCGCGAACGATCGCTCGATCTGGGCCTCGTCTACACGCCTCCTTCTGCCGACGATCCCGACATCGCCGCCTTGCTCATCATGCGCGAGCCTCTGGTTCTGGCGATGCCGGAAAGCGATCCATTGGCCGAAATCGCGGAGATACTGCCGCAGCAACTGGACGGACGCACCTGGATCACGGTGGTGCGCCAGCCTGACGACACCAACCGCAGCCAATTTCTCGCCGCCTGTGCGAAGGCCGGTTTCCTGCCCGACATAGCCTATGAGACGACCGATCCGTTGACGTCGTTGGGCTTGGTCAGCGCCGGGCTTGGGCTGGCGACGGTGCAGGCCAGCCTGCGGAGTGCCGCGCCGCCTCAGATCGTGTTTCGCGATCTGCCGTGGTTCGAACGCACCGTCTCGATCCATCTCGCCTGGCGACGTCAGGACAAGCGGGCGGTCATCGCGGACTTAAGGAAGGCAGTAGGGAAGGAGTTAATGAAGGAGTTAATAGTGAATAGTGAATAGTGAATAGTAAAGTACAACACCTTCCGAACCGGCGCGCGTGTCTATCCCTACTCCCTACTCCCTACTCCCTCTACATTTTATCAATCACCGACTGCACGCCCTCCGTCGGTGCATCGACGGAGGATCCCGCCACCATGATGGCGGCTACGATCGCTTCCGGGTCCTCGACCACCAGCGGCTTGACCCGCTGCGCGGTGTGGATGAAGCCTTCCGTTGCCATGTGGTCGAGCAGCGCCAGCATCGGATCCCAGAACCCTCCGACGTTGCCGAAGACGATCGGCTTACGATGATGTCCGAGCTGCGCCCAAGTCATGATCTCGACGATCTCCTCGACGGTGCCGATGCCGCCGGGCAACGCCACAAAGGCGTCGGATTTCTCGAACATCCTGTGTTTGCGCTCGTGCATGTTGTCGGTGATGACGAGCTCGTCGAGCCGGTCAAGCGCGGTTTCGGTCGCCTCCCGGTTGATCAGAAAACGTGGAATTATGCCCGTTACCTTGCCGCCGGCCTTTAATGCCCCTTCAGCGACGGCACCCATGATACCTTTAGTGCCGCCGCCATAAATCAGACGCAGGCCGGACTTGGCGATCGAGCGGCCAAGCAGGTGTCCGGCCTTGATATAGGTTTCATCTCGGCCCGGGGACGAGCCGCAATAGACGCAGACAGATCGAATCGTGTTCATGTTATGATTGGTGATAGGGACTATTGGCATGGTCAAGCCCCGGAGCGGGCTTTTTCTTGTCGGCTTTGGCAAAACAGGCTAGACCGAAATTAGGTGGCTAAGGGGCAGGGAAACATGGCAATTAATCCATTGAAGGCGTTTTTGTTCGCGGCTGGCGGCTCCGTCGCTGCGGCGGGAACCGCCTATGTATCGGGCGCACTCGACCCGTATCTCAATTCCACCCCGCCTGCGGAGGTCGCGGCGCCGCCGGCTTCGAAACCGGTCGCTCCGGCAACCGAGGGGCGGCTGCCGTCTGCGCCCGCCGCGTCCACCGATGCGGCGACGCCCGCCGCGCCGGCCGCTGCAGGTGCGATCGTGCCGACCTTCGACATCGTGCGCGTCGAAAGCAACGGCTCGATCGTCGTCGCCGGCAATGCAGCGCCCAACGCCAAGGTCGAGATTCTCAACGGTTCGACTGTGCTCGGCTCGACGATCGCCGGTCCCGACGGCGCCTTTGCCATTATTCTCGACGATCCGCTGAAGCCCGGCGACTATACGATCACGCTTCGCTCTACGGCCGACAATGTCGTGACCGCCTCGGCGCAGACCGCCGTCGTTTCGATTCCCCAGAATTCCACCGGTCAAGTGCTGGCAATGGTCGAGGAGCCGGGCAAGCCGTCCGAACTGCTCACTGTTCCTGCCCCTGAGGCAAAATCTGACGCCTCGCCGCCAACCGGCGAACAGGCGGCCGTTCAGCGACCCGCCACCGGCACCGAATTGCCGCCTGCCGCAGCGCCGGCGCCGATCGCTCCGGCGGCTGATGTTCCAGCAGCGCCTGCCGCGCCGGCCGCTGTTGAAGCCGCGCCGGCTCCGGCAGCGCCCGCCACACCGGCAGCGCCTGTTGCTCCCGCGGCAGAGCCCAAGATTGTCGTCGAAGCCGTCGAAATCGACGGCAACAAGATTTTCGTTGCCGGCCTCGCCGATCCCGGCCGCAAGGTACGCGCCTATGCCAACGATATCCTGCTCGGCGACGCGAAGACCTCGCCCGACCGCCACTTCCTGGTCGAAGCGACACGCGACATCCCGGTCGGCACCTACACCATCCATGTCGACGCACTCGACGCCGACGGCGTGACGGTGGTGGCTCGTGCCGCCGTGCCGTTCGAACGCGAGCCGGGCGAGGCGGTTGCTGCCGTCGCGCCGGCCGCGCCAAAGCCTGCGGAGATAAAACCAGCCGAGCCGAATGTTCCAGCGACCGAAGCCGCGCCGACGCCCCCTGCGGCCCCCATTCCTGCCACCGAGGCCCCGGCCGAAATGGCCGTCGCGACGCCTCCGGGCGAAGCTCCCGAGACCGTGGGCCCCAAGCTCGAACATGCCGATGGCGCAGTCATCATCCGCCGCCACGACACGCTGTGGCGGATTTCGCGGCGGGTCTATGGCCAGGGCATGCGCTACTCGACCATCTATCTCGCCAACCAGGACCAGATCAGCAATCCGAACCGCATCTGGCCGGGGCAGGTGTTCAAGGTGCCGGAGAAATCGAAAGAAGGCGAGCCCGCCGATCTCAAGGCAATGGGCGACCAGATGACGACGGCGCCAGTCAAGACTGAGTAGCCGTTCTGCCCATCAGGATAGCTTGCGGCAGGGCCAGTCATCGTTTATCGCCGATGGACGATGACTGAATCCTCTCTCGTAACGGACCGACGCCGCGCGGCAGATGAACACGCGCCGGCCAACTGCACGCCGGCCAACTGTACGCCGGATAGCCGCTCCGTCGCTGTCCGGCTCGCGGCCCTTTCGCATCCGGCGCGGATCGAAATTCTCAAACACCTTTCCGCAAGCCGTTCCTGCTGCTGTCGCGAGGTCGTCGAGCATCTCGACCTGGCGCAGTCCACCGTTTCCCAGCATTTGAAGATTCTGGTCGAAGCCGGGCTTATCCGCTTCGAGCCTGACCGCCAGCGCTCGCGCTATGAGCTCGACCGTGCTGCGCTCGCCGATGTTTCCGCGTCGCTGGCCGCGCTGGTCGATTCCTGCTGCTCCGGCCGCTAAGATATAAAAAGGTAAACAAGAATGGCCGAGAAAACCGTTTCCGCCGATTCCGGCTCGACCTTCAGAACGTTGCGCAATCTCTGGCCCTATATGTGGCCGGCCGACCGCGCCGACCTGAGGGCGCGGGTGGTGTGGGCAACCGTGCTGCTGGTTGCCGCCAAGCTGACCCTGGTGGCCGGACCCTATTTCTTCAAATGGGCGACCGACGCACTGGCCGGCGACGCCAAATCTCCGCCGCCGCTGCCGGCCTTCCTGCTGGCGCCGGTCATGCTGGTCGTCGCCTACAATGCCGTGCGGCTGGTGCAGCTCGGCTTCAACCAGTTGCGCGACGCCCTGTTTGCACGGGTCGGCCAGCATGCCGTGCGCCGGCTCGCCTTCCGCACCTTCGTACACATGCATGAATTGTCACTGCGCTTCCACCTCGAACGGCGCACCGGCGGCCTGTCGCGTGTCATCGAGCGCGGCACCAAGGGCATCGAGACGATCGTCCGCTTCACCATGCTGGCGACGGCGCCGACGATTGTCGAATTCGCGCTCACCGCCGGCATCTTCGCCGTCACCTATGGCTGGCTTTACGTGCTGGTGATCGCGGTCACGGTCTGGCTCTATGTCTGGTTCACCGTCAGGGCGAGCGATTGGCGTATTTCGATCCGCCGAGAGATGAACGACAGCGATAATGAAGCCAGCACGAAGGCGATCGATTCGCTGCTTAACTACGAAACAGTCAAATATTTCAACAACGAAGCCATGGAGGCCGAGCGCTTCGACCGTTCCACGGCGCGCTATGAGGTGGCGGCGACCAGGACCTGGACCTCGCTTGGCTGGCTGAACTTCGGCCAAGGCGTGATCTTCGGCATCGGCATGACCGTCGTCATGGTGCTGTCGGCGCTCGAGGTGAAGGCAGGCACGCAGAGCGTCGGCGATTTCGTCTTCGTCAACGCCATGCTCATGCAGCTTTCGGTGCCGCTGAATTTCATCGGCATGATCTACCGCGAAATTCGCCAGGGCCTGACCGACATCGAAAACATGTTCGATCTGCTCGACGTCAAGCGCGAGATCGTCGATCGGGCGGGCGCCAAGCCACTGGTCGTCGATGCCGGCAAGGTCGAGTTCCGTGACGTGCATTTTTCCTACGACCCCAACCGCAAGATCCTGAAGGGCATCAGCTTCGAGGTGCCGGCCGGCAAGACGGTGGCCATCGTCGGCCCCTCCGGAGCCGGAAAGTCGACCATTTCGCGGCTTTTGTTTCGTTTCTACGACATTCAGCGCGGCAAGATTCTGATCGACGGCCAGGACATTCGCGACGTCAAGCAGGAGAGCTTGCGCGCCGCCATCGGCATGGTGCCGCAGGACACGGTGCTGTTTAACGACACCATCGCCTACAACATCCGCTACGGCCGCATCGGCGCCAGCGAGGAGGATGTGCGCAAGGCGGCAGAACTGGCCCAGATCGGACCGTTCATCGAGCGGCTGCCCGACGGCTATCGCTCAATGGTGGGCGAGCGCGGGCTGAAACTGTCCGGCGGCGAGAAGCAGCGGGTGGCGATTGCCCGCACCATCTTGAAGGCACCGCCGATCCTGATGCTCGACGAGGCGACCTCGGCGCTGGACAGCCACACCGAGCAGGAGATCCAGGCGGCACTGGACCTGGTCAGCCAGGGCCGCACCACCCTCGTCATCGCCCATCGACTGTCTACAGTGATTTCGGCCGACGAGATCATCGTCCTGCAGGACGGCCAGATCGCCGAGCGCGGCACCCATGCCGCCTTGATGGCCAAGCGCGGCCTTTATGCATCGATGTGGGACCGGCAGCGCGAGGCAAGCGAGGCCGAGGAGCGGCTGCGCATTGCCCGCGAAAGCGACGAGTTCGGCGTCGTCGTCCGCCGCCGCACCTCGGAGGTGAGCTGAAATTCGTGCTTGACCTCAACTTAAGTTGAGATCGTAGGCCGTTTTGGATCGCAGCAAGATGCGTCGTTCAAAAACGGAGACAATCGATATGAATGGGATAAATCAGGCAGTTAGTGGCGGCAGCGTATTCCGGGTGGACAAGTTTGTCGTTCCGGCCAACGCTCGCGAGGAGATTCTTGCCAAGGTCCGGATGACGCATGAATTGCTGCGCCAGCAGCAAGGGTTCGTCCAGGATTTCCTGCTCGAGCAATTCTCGGGGCCGGGGGAGTTCAACCTCGTGACCATTGTCGAATGGGAAGGGCAGGCCGCTGTCGATAAGGTCGTGCCGATCATCAAGGCCGCGCATGAGCGCATCGGCTTCAATCCTCAGGAGACCATTGCGCGACTTGGCGTCAGGGCCGATATCGCTAATTACCAGCGGATTCCCGCGGTGTAAGCTCTCTATGGCCAGCCTGCTCCCGGCGCGGTAGCCTCGATGCTGAGCACCTGGCCGGTACGGGCATCGCTGATCATATGTTCGAAGCCGCGCCATTCGGCGGCCACGATGAACAGCGTTTTTCCCTCGCTGCCGCCGAGCATGCAGGCAAAACAGCCGCGATCGACGTCGACGCTTTCGAGCATTGTGCCGCCCTCGCGCACCCGCACGCAATGCCTGTTCGGAACGTCGGCGTACCAGGCGGCACCTTCGGCATCGAGGCAGATGCCGTCGGGAAAACCGTTGCCAAGATTGGCCCAGACTCTCCGATTGGAAAGGTGGCCATCGGCAGCGATGTCGAAGGCGGTCAGCCGGTTGGCGTGGGATTCGGCAACGACAAGCGTCTTGTTGTCGGGCGTCACTGCCATGCCATTGGCGAAGGCGAGATTCTCAGCCACCTGCCGAGCCGAGCCGTCCGGTGTAACCAGCACGATGGTGCCGGGGCCGAAATGCTGGCCGGAAGCCGGAGCCGGCCCACCACCATTGACGTAGATGTTGCCGCGCCCGTCGACGACGATCTCGTTCCATGGACACTTCGACAGATGTCTCAGATCGGCATGGGTGACCAATGTCCCGTCAGCCTCCTGCCTGAGGATCAGCCCTTCGCGGCCGGACACGACAAGCAGCCGCCCGTCCGGCAGCCAGTCGATGGAGTAGGGCAGGGTGGCCGGCACGATGAGCGCGATCTCGCTGTTGCCTAGGGCGTCAATGGCGATGATCTGGCCTGTGCCCCAGTTGCAGAACCACAGCCGGCCATCGTGCCAGCGAGGCGACTCGCCAAAGGCCAGACCGTTCATCACCACTTGCGCTTGCCTGGCTGCTGATTTCTGCATGGGCCGAGAACCTCCGGGTTTGCGCAAATCGTCACGGCCGAAAGGCCGATGAGAGGCGCTGTCTTGCCAAGGACGGGCGTGGGGGCTTCGTGCCGACAATCGCAATCAACATATTTCCGGTTGACCACTTCGGCAGTCCGGATGCTGCCAAGGACGCCCCTGAGGCGGCACGACCGCCAACACCCGACCGCCTGATTGTCGCGTTGCGGCGAAGGGGTGTTTCCGCTATTGAGGCCGGACTTGGAACCAAGGTTGCCCTCATCCCATGAGCCTCGTTGACACGATCAAAAATGCGTTCGTTCCGATCCATCGCGAGGGTTATCCCTTTATCGCTGCGTTCGGCGCGGCGACGCTTTTTCTTGGCTATTTCTCCTCGACCCTGTTCTGGATCGGTCTCATTCTGACCGCGTGGTGCGCTTATTTCTTCCGCGATCCCGAGCGTGTCACGCCGATCGACGACCGGCTGGTTGTCAGCCCGGCGGACGGCATCGTCTCGGCCGTCGGCCCGGCCGTGCCGCCGCGCGAGCTTGGCCTCGGCGGCGGCGAAATGACCCGCATCTCGGTATTCATGAATGTCTTTTCCTGCCACGTGAACCGCGCCCCGGTGCGTGGCCGCATTTCCAGGATCGAGCATCGGCCAGGAAAATTCCTCAACGCCGAACTCGACAAGGCAAGCACCGAGAACGAACGCAACGGGCTGGTCATAGAGAGCCCCAACGGCACGGTGGCTGCGGTGCAGATCGCCGGCCTGGTGGCGCGGCGGATCGTCTGCTGGGCCGAGACCGGCGGCGCCATCGGCACCGGCGAGCGCTTCGGGCTGATCCGCTTTGGCTCGCGCGTGGACGTATTCCTGCCCTCGACGGCGACGCCGCGCGTTGCCGTCGGCCAGACGGCGGTAGGCGGTGAGACGGTGCTGGCGGAATTCGGCGGCGTTGCCGCAACGCCGCTCGTGCGGATCTCCTGACCGGTGGCCCCGCCGTTCAAGAAATTCGAGGCGCATGGCGGCGGCGGCCCGCGCATCCGTGAAATCCCGATGCGCATGGTGCTGCCCAATCTGGTCACCGTGCTTGCCATCTGCGCCGGCCTGTCCGGCATCCGCTTCGGCTTCGAAGGCCGCTTCGAGCCGGCGGTGGTGATGGTACTGCTCGCCGCCTTCCTCGATGGTATCGACGGCCGCCTGGCGCGAATGCTGAAGGCGACCTCCAAATTCGGCGCCCAGATGGATTCGCTGGCCGATATCGTCAATTTCGGCGTGGCACCGGCGCTAGTGCTTTATGCCTTTCTGCTCGACAGGGCAGGTTCGCCGGGTTGGATCGCGGCGCTGCTGTTTACCATCGCCTGTGGGATGAGGCTTGCCCGCTTCAACGTGCTCGACGAAGAGCTCGACCGTCCGCAGTGGCAAACCGAATATTTCGTTGGCGTGCCGGCGCCGGCGGGTGCGGTGCTGGTGATGCTGCCGCTCTATCTGTTCTTCCTCAGGCTTGGCCTTGAACCCAGCCGCCTGGCGGCCTTCATTGCCACCGGCTTTACAATATTGGTGGCGTTCCTGCTGGTCAGCCGACTGCCCGTCTATTCCGGCAAGAGCGTCAGGATACCGGGCGACAGAGTGCTGCCGATCATCCTCGCAGTCGTCCTCTACGTCCTGCTTTTGATGACCTATCCCTGGTATACGCTGACGGCTTCGGTTGCCGGCTATTTGCTGTTTTTGCCATTCAGCGTGCGCGCCTATTCCAGACGCGCCAAGCGCGAAGGCGAGAAGGTACCGTCCTCGGACATCGGCTGACAGATTTGGTGCCAATTTCGCACGCGGCGCTGTGGAACGCCCTTCAAAACCACGTTTTCGGAACTTGCTGGGCGCCTGACCGTTTGTGTCGGTAGGTCCGTTTGAGCGACTGCTCGTGATCGTCAACGTCGCGCAAGCTGCCGCATCGGGCCCAGAATCATCGGAATACGAGAAATGGCTGTCATCTTCATTGGCGCATTACTGACTGTCGCCGGCCTCGTATATATGGCGGTTGCAGCCATCATGCGCGGGCGGCTCAGTGAGCCGGCCGCTGTCTCCACCGCGCCGGATAGCCCGAGGCCCAATCTCGCAACACCAGGTCCGACTCTGGAGCCGCGGCGGCGCGGGCTCCGTTTTCTCGGCTTGTCACAGAATTGGCCGGGCCTGCTGATGATGGCCGTCGGCGTCATTCTGCTGTTATCGGTAGTGGTCCTCTAGAGTTTTGGAAAGGTCTGGAAAACCTCAGGCGGCAGCGCTCAGTCCCAGCCTCTCGAGCGCCAGCTTTCTTGTCGAGACATAGTCGGTCTTGCCCGAGCCCAGCACCGGGATTTCCTCGACCTTGACGATGTCGTTCGGTACCATCAGTTCGGCCGCCCCGGCCTTCTTGCCGAATTCGCGCAATTCGTCGGGATTGGCACTGTCGGCGGTGGTGACCAGGACGAGGCGCTCGCCGCGCCGTCTGTCCGGCACCGCCACCACGGCGTGATGCTCTTCCGGCCACAGCGACTGCACCAGCATCTCGACCGCACCAAGCGATACCATCTCGCCGGCGATCTTGGCGAAGCGCTTGGCGCGGCCGCGAATGGTGATGAAGCCCTCGCGATCGACCGAGACGATATCGCCGGTGTCGTGCCAGCCTTCGAGCGGCTGTAGCTCGCCCGGCCGATCGGCGGTCATGTAGCCCATCATCAGGTTCGGCCCGTCGAGCCACAGCCGGCCGGCGTCGCTAATGCCTTCGACCGGTTCGAGTTTCATGCGCATGGCCGGCAGCAGCCGCCCGACCGTGCCGTCGCGACCGTGGATGGCGGTGTTGACGGCAACCACCGGTGCGGCCTCGGTCAAGCCAAAACCTTCGATGATCTCGGCCTGGAAGCGTTCGCGATAAACCCGGCGCGTCTCCGGCTTCACCGCCTCGGCACCGGCGACGACAAAGCGCAGGCTGGAAAAATCGCCGTCCTTGGCGGTGCGGGCATAGTTGGCGAGGAACGTGTCGGTGCCGAACATCACCGTTGGCCGGACCTTGCGCGCCACCTCCGGAATAAGCTTGTAGTGGAGCGGTGAGGGGTAGAGGAACAGTTTTACGCCGGTGACCAGCGGCAAGATGGTGCCACCGGTCAGGCCGAACGAGTGGAACACCGGCAGCACGTTGAGCAGGATGTCGACCGGCGAGATGGTGATGCGGGCTTCGGCCTGCATGGCATTGGCAAGAAGGTTCCGGTGCGACAGCACAACTGCCTTGGGTGTGCCTTCCGAGCCGGAGGTGAACAGGATCACCGCCGGCTTGGCTGCATCCTGGCGCTGCAACGGCCATCGCCACAGCAAGGCGGCAGCGAGCTTGTCCAGCACGGTCACGCTTGCGCGAACATCCTCCAGCCACAGCAGTTTCGCTCCGCCCTTTTCCACCGCCTCGACTATGTCGGCGAGGTTGGCCTTTTCGACAAAGGCGCGTGAGGAGACCACGGTGCGGATCACCGCCGTGCGGATGGCGGCGGTGACGCTCGCTGGGCCGGCGGTATAGTTGATCATTGCTGCCACTCGCCCAGCCGACAAAACACCGACGAACGCCAGCACGAGGCCATTGGCGTTGGGCAGGAGCAGCCCAACCGCTTCGCTCGGCGCTGTCATTGCCTCGAAGCGGCGGCCCAAAACCCTGGCACCGATAAACATTTTCCGGTAGCTCAGCGCACCGCCGATGATGTCTTCGATAATTGGGTGCGAAGCGCCGACACGGTCGGCGGCGTCACGCATGGCAAGGAACAGCCCTCGGTCGAGATCACTGCCAAAAAGCCTGGCCTCGGCGAAGCGATCGAACAGCGCATTGGTATTGGAGGCCTGATTGGGGTTCCGCGCCACCAGCTCGGCGATGGTCATCGGCTGCAGCGCGCTGATCGACAGCTGCGGGAACCAGTGGCGCGGCGCCTTGTCTGCCGGCGTCAGCGACGCCGGCAGGCTGCGCGCGCCGGCAACGAAGATCGGCACGATGCGAGCGTCGGCCTGCATGGCGATACGGGTGATGGCGCGGAACAACCGAAACGACTTGACGTCGGGCTCGACCGCATTCGGCAGGTAAACGGCGAGCCGGCCCTTGCCCTTCAGCACCCGCACCAGTCTGCGGCTGACGAAGACATGCTCGGCGTTGAAGGCGATGGTGCGGCCAAGCTCGCGCCATGGTTCCAGCCAAGGCGATCTGGCCGAAGCCGGGTCGAGGATGTGCAGCGTGTCCTCCGGCAGCAGCGACAGCATCAGCGCCGGCTCGAGGCGCGACTGATGCCAGACGACGTAGATGATCGGGGCCGCCGACTTGCGGGCAATCTTGATGCGCTCGTCGTTGATGCGGTAGGCGAGCTTGAACGGCACGTAGAGCAGCGCCTGGCTCAAGCGCAGGCCGAGGCGGAACTTCTCCACCACGCCGATCAGCAGCCAGGCCGTGACAAGACCCGCAAGCAGCGCCAGTGTCAGGATCATCGCCGCATCTCCCAACAATCTCACGTCGCGGCTCTTCAGTGGCCGCTTCGGGTGAGAACCTAGCCGAAGTTGGATCAACGTCAATGCGGCTTCATTTTTCCGTCTCTCCTGCTATCAGTGGGCTCGGCTGCCTTCTCCACAAATCGCAGCTACGCCGCCTTCATCCTCCCGCTTATGAAGCGGAATTCCTGCGTCTTGCCGCCAAAGCCATACGCGGCCGCTGACACTTCGTGCACGAGGGCATAGCTTTCCTCATGGATCTTGCCTAGCAGCCGGCCGAATGCGGCAAAAATTGCCTGGAGATAGGCCTCCAGTTCGAGCTTGGTGTTGGTGCCGTCGACGACCTTGATGTCGAGCCAAGCCGTGTTGGCGCCGTGCTGGGCCAGCGACTTGCCGCCGGCGAACCAGTGCTCGGGGTCGAGATAGGAAATCGCGACAGCTGTGATCGTCGCGTCCTTGCGCAGATGCGTGGCCGTCAGTTCGGTCACCTCCTTGGCAATAGCGGCGGACAAAGCGGCATCGGGCTTGCCGGTAACGCTGACGTTGATGATCGGCATGTTTCTTCTCCTCGGTTTCAAGCGGCGTCTCTTCGCCGTCGAGAAAATCATGCCATCGTCCTTGCGTCAGAAAAATCGAATTGTTTTTGATAAATACTTTGATATTGTCGAACTATGCAGGCGCTCGATCCCGACCTCCTCAAAACTTTCCTCGCTTTCGTCGATAGCGGCTCGCTGGCGCAGGCTGCGTCGATCGTCGGCCGCTCGCCGTCGGCGGTGACCGCGCAGATGCAGCGGCTGGAGGATGTAGTCGGCGAACCGCTGCTGGTGCCGCAGGGGCGAGGGCGTGGCCTGACGCCGGCGGGCGAGGATCTGGTCGGCCACGCGCGGCGCATTCTTGCTGCGCACCGCGAGGCGTGGCTGGCCCTCAAAGGGGCGCATGCCGATGGGCGCGTCGCCATCGGCACGACGCAGGATTTCGCCGACAGCGGCTTGCCGCAGCTTCTCAGGGCCTTCGCTGTCAGCCATCCGCGCGTCAGGATCGAATTGCGCGTCGGCCGCTCCGCCGAACTGGCGCAGGCTTTGCAAGCCGGCACCCTTGATCTGGCTATTGCCATGCGACAGGTGCCGACGCGGGACGAAGTCGGCGTGCTCAAGGAGCCAATGATCTGGCTTTGCTCACAAAACGGCTTGGCCACCCGCCAGGAGGAATTGCCCTTGGCGCTGCTCGATCCCCATTGCGGGTTTCGCGATGCAGCGACCAGTGCACTGGATGCGGCCGGCCGCCACTATCGCATTGCTGCCGGTAGTGCCAGCCTTGCCGGCCTGCGTACGGCGGTACACGCTGGCATCGCTTTGACGTTGAGGACGGCGCGCTTCGCTCATTCCGGCATCGTCGAGGCGCCGCGCGATCTTGATCTGCCGCTGGTGCCGGTCGCCGAATTCGCCATCCGCTTGCGTGAGGATGCCGACCGGCCGGCGCAGGATCTGGCCGCGTTGTTCAGCGGCAACCTGGGCTTGGCCAGTTGAGTCAGCAAAGAAAAAGCCGACCTTGCGGTCGGCTTCTGAGTAGGACGGGCCGAGGGGTTTGGGGGGACTTGGGGGTGGCCCGTCGCAGCCATAATGCCTGAGTCCGATGATGGTTCCATGACTTTTCAAATTTATTTTCAGGCACGGATTTCGCGTGATCGGACCTCCAACTCGCCCTCGGGCGTGGCGAGGATTTTGGTCATGCATCCGCTGCGCGCTGCCTGGCAATCAGCCAGTCACGGCCGGCGTGAGCGAACACCGCGCAAAGCACGATTGCGCCGCCGACCATGCTGGCCGCCGGCGGGATCTCCGCCAGGAACAGGAAGGCGAACAGGATCGCGAATGGCACTTCGGCCGAACCCAGCAGTCCGGACTCGGCCGCCGGAATGAGCCGGGCGCCCTCCGTCCACAGGATCGAGGCAAGCGCGAACGAGGAGCCGAAGGTGGCTAGAAGCAATGCGTCCCTGGCCGAGACGGCCAGCGGATCGGTGACGAACCAGCCGAGCACGAACAAAAGGAATGCCGACACCGCACCCGCCCACACCACCGGCGTATCGCGGAAGGTGCGCACCATGATCATGTAGAGGGCGCTGCCGATCGTCATCAGCAGCGCCAGCCCGTCGCCGAACAGATGGCCGGTGCCGAAGCCCGACCAGACCATGATCGCCACCCCGCATAGTGACACGGCAGCGGCAGCAAGCGTCTGCAGCCGGAACGGTTCGCGGACCAACAGGAGGGCCAGCAGCGCGGTGACGAAGGGGGCGGTGGCATAGATGATGGCGACATTGGCGACAAAGGTGAACTTGAACGCCGAGATGAAGGCGATGCTGGCGAGCGCCCCCTCGATCGCCAGCAGCCAGCCGCGCCAGCCGAGCCGCAGGCTGTCGCGACCGCCGGAGCGCTGGCGGCGCCATAGCACATAGAGGCTGATCAGGATCGAGCCGACGAAGCCGCGCCAGCAGGTGATGGTCAGCGGGTCGGAATGGATCGATTTGGTCAGCACGCCGGTGAGGCCGAAGACGGCCGCCGACGCCGAGACCAGGATGATGCCAAGGGTACGTTCGCGGGCGCTTTCCACTGTGCCTGACATGTCCAGCGATTCCGTCATTTCACCAGCCTACGCTGCCCCGTCCTGACACCATAGTGTCAGCTTGATCGAGGCGTCGTGCATCGAAACAGCAGACCGGCAGCCCCGGTGAACAGGCTGCCGGCGAAGCCCTTTCGCGGGTTTCCAGGATGGCGTTATCGGCCATATGTCCGGCGGCCTTACGAATGTGTTGCGAGAGAGGGTGTGAAGGCGTTGGATGCTCCCCGTATCGTCAGGCTATACGGGCGAAACCCTGCCAAGCGCTACGCCAGCGGGGACTTGCGTTTGGGGCAGGCGACACCGCCGTTAAGCAGCGAAGCCAGGCAACTATGGGAGAGAAACGAAAATGGACGCGATTGCATTGAAGGCCATGCAGGCGCCGCTGAAGGAGGCCTATCGCGACGACGCCTCGCGCGCGCTGATTACTCTCCGCGCCAAAGGCTCGATCGACGACCAATCGATCGCCTGCAAGGTCGAGACGGGCAGGGCGATCGCCATTGCCGGGCTGCATCCGGCGACCGGCGGCACCGGGCTCGAACTCTGCTCCGGCGACATGCTGCTGGAGGCGCTGGTGGCTTGCGCCGGCGTCACGCTGAAGGCGGTGGCCACGGCGCTGGAATTCAAGCTTGGGGCCGCCACGGTGGAAGCCGAAGGCGATCTCGACTTTCGCGGCACGCTTGGTGTGGCAAAGGATGCGCCGGTTGGCTTCCGCGCCATCCGGCTGACCTTCGGCCTCGACACAGACGAGCCGCAGGAGCGCGTCGATGCGCTGATCAAGCTGACCGAGCGCTACTGCGTCGTGTTGCAGACCATCAGCCAGAAGCCGGAGCTGACGGTAAGCGCACGACGCTGATGCTGCCAATCTCTCCCCTTGAGAGGCCTTTGCACAGAATCGGATTGGTGATTCTGTGGCGTGGTCGCTACGGGAGATTCGCGGATGGTTGATCGTGTGCTTGGTCA
>NZ_JAMYOG010000025.1:0-60208 GCF_040319725.1 Mesorhizobium sp. M0894
AAGACCCAGTTCGCCGTCGTCTTCGGCGAAAGGTTCGTCAGCCAATGACGAAACCGGCCTCGCGCACAGAATTCCTGACAGTTCCATCAACGCTGGGATCATACTGGCGGCCAACTTAGGAGTCGTGCTTCCGGCCTATGCTTGACCGCGCATGACGGCGCACAGTTCACTATGGAAAGCTGCACTCCCGGCACGCGCAATCAGATTTGGCACCTGCCTCTCCTGCCTGCCGCACCTAGATGATTGTGGCACGGGACAAACAGAATTCGATTCCTCGCAGCAGCCTCTAACAGACGCGACAGCGCAGTGCGAAAGACCACCGCGGAAAACTTAGGAAAGAAGCTGTACGGATTGTCCCTGCGCCGAAAGCAGTTTGGCGGCCTTCCAGTCAAACGAGACGAAAGTCTCCCCGCCAAGCCAGCCGCCGTCAAAAGCGATCACGCCGTCCGCGAAATCGCCGCCGGCATCGAGGACTGACAGCCCTGCCTCAACTGCCGGCCGGTTGACGACAACATTCGCGGTGTTCAGCAACGCCCGGATCGCCGCGGCAATATTTTCGCGCTCTGTCTGGTATTGCCTGGCCAGAACCCAGGCGAACTCGCACAAGGCCTGCAAGCTCACGGCCACGATGTCCGCTTTGGCCAGCAGGTCGACGGCAACGGCCGCCTGCCCCTCATCATCGGCGACATAGGCGCGCAGCAGCACATTCGTGTCGGCCGTAACCCTCATTCCTTGCCGGACCCGGCCGCGGCGCCCGCTTCCGCTATCGCCTCGTTGATCTCCTCGATGCTGAGCACCTGGCCGTTCGTCTTGCCTCTGAGGAAGCCGTGGAGGTCCCGGAATGACCCTTTCGCCCGTGCCGCCTTCAATTCCGCCCGACCGTCGGGCAGCAGATCAAGCTCGATCTTCTCGCCCGGCTTGATGCCCAGATGTTGCAGCACGTCCTTGCGGAACGTCACCTGTCCCCTTGTCGTCACTGTCAACGTTGTCATATTAAACATTTCCTGTTCATCGCAATAAGATAATGCAAATCTGCATTATTATCAATGCAGATCGTCGGGGCCAAGCTTGGCGTCCATGCGGCGACAGAATCGCATTCCTGCCGTTTAGAAAGCCGCCAGGGACTGTGGATTCGCTCTCGCCCCCTAGTTCGGCAGATTCGTTGATTTCCCAACGTCGAGTGGATCACGAACGGTCGCTTCGAGTATCTCGAGATAGCTTTTTCGACGTTGCGGCCGGTCTGGACCGCTGCCCTCCATCTGCTCTGCGATCTTCTTCAGATTTTCCGCCGCCGGCCAGAAACGACCATCACCTTGGCGAATTCGCTCATAGCGGACAAACAGGGCAGGTCAGCCACGATTGGCGGATCCAAGGGGCTCGCGCACTTCCGTGCTAATGGACATCTTGCAACCGATGCCGACCGGTTGCCCAAGAAAGCGCTTCTTCGAGCCGGTCGTCTCCCCAAAAAGTTTCGCCATTTACCACGAACGCAGGCGAACCGAAAATTCCGTATTCGCGCGCCGCATCGGTTTCCATCTTGAGCCGCTCGTGGGCGGCGGGTGCGTTGGCCTGAGCGATCACCGCATCCACGTCTTTGCCGAGTGGCCGAAGCACGTGTTCAAGGTGGCCTCTGTCGCCGAGGGCCACGCCCTCCAAATACCAAGCCTTGAAGCTCTCGATTGTATAGTCCTCACACCAGCCGCCTTCCGCGGCGACCATAGCAACCCTGTTGGCCAGAAGGTCGGGGTCGGTTGGCCAGATGGGTGCATTTACGAAGGGTAGCGCGTGAGTTCGCGCCCTGCGCTGCACGTCACGCCACATGTATTTGACCTTGGCGGTCTGCGAGCGAAGCGCAATGTTGTTTTCCGCCATGACGGTGCGGACATTGAATGGACGCCATCTGACGGTAATGCCAGCGTCCCTCGCCAAAGGGCCGATACGCATGACGGAGAGGTATGCATAACCACTCCCAAGGAAATAGAAAAATTCGAGTTGCCTCATCCGCTGTCTCCTCGACACTGTCTGGAGCCCGGGCGTTCACGCGATCGTCGACGCCACCACTACGCTGCCAGCTGCCCTTACCAAGACTTCACGCGTCGCCTCCCAGTTTCCTGGTCGTCATGGCGCATCGAAGGCATCCTGCCCAAACATCAGGGTAATTGCTGAGTTCCTGTATTGCGCAAGCGAGATCCCTGTCTTCGCTCTGTGAAAAGGCTTGCCGAATTGCTTCCCAACCACGCAACGTTACAGTGGAAGAGACGATCCACCTGGCATCTTCCGCCTAGGCTGAAGCACAAGCTGCTGCCTTGAACCGATTCACGAGCTGCAAGGTATTCTCTCGTGATTGGGCAAAGTCTAAGCTAAAGCCAACTATGGCCTCCTGCCTCCCGACGCACACTATCGCCCAACGTTGGAGCGTAGGCAATATTGTATTAGCGTCAACTTGAATACCGCCATCGTCGCTCCCGGCTCACCCTGGCGCGGCGAATAGGCATTGGTGAGGTGGTGGCGATCACCGCGGCACAGGGCGCGGGCCTATCCGCGTCTCAGCCGCAGCTCGCGCGTGACTCCCGGCGGCGAAATTCGAACTCCGGACCCCTAGAGTCGAAGTTACTAGTGTCAAAATAGTTGTTTTAGATGAATTACTTAATCAAAATGTCGTTTTCGAAAGCCTTGGAAATCCAAGATCATCGGATCGCCTAGAGTAGAGGCTTCGTCTCGCGCACTTCCTGGTTCTGTCCGCGATCGATCCAGCCGTTGGCGATTGAGCAGCATGGAATCGCCGAATTCATGCGTGCGATATCGGTGCTCGGCGAAGGCTGCGGAGGCCTTGGCGAGCAGAGCATCGTAGGCAAAGGCGCGCAGCAGCTCGAAATGGCTTTCGCCGGGCTGGTGGACGCCTGTGAGAATCGCATCGACCACGCGAAGTGGCGTGCCCAGCGCGATACGCCCGGTCGCAATGCCATTTGCGGCACGCACATTGCCGTCGGGGTTGGCAGCTGCCTCAAGCGCGCGCACCACGCTCGTGCCGATTGCGATGATGCGGCTGCCGCGCAGCTTCGCCCGCGCGACCTGCGCCGCGGTGTGCCCAGGGATGCGGTATGGCTCGTCGAAGGGAAGGCGCGAGTCGAGCGCGGGATCGCCGGTGGAAGAGACGCCCGCAGCATGCGTGAGTGTTGCAAAGCCAACGTCGTGCCGACGCCAGGCTTGGAGCGTGCGCCAGTCGAGCGCGAAGCCTGCCGACGGCGCCTCGAACGCGACCGGCCCGGCGGCAATCTTCGTCCAAACATCCCACAGTGCCAACGGCTCGGGAACATGCGCGTATTGGATCGGCCGGCCGTGCTGCGCCAGTCCTGCAAGCACCGCTGCGCGGTTGCCTGGGAAGTGCAACTCGAGAAGGCGTGGATGGTCGAGAAGGCGCTCGACGACGGCGTCAAGCGAGCCGAGCCGGAGGCGATCGCCTGGTGACAGCGGAGGTGGAGGCAGCCGGTCTTCCGTGCGCGTCCGGTGATCGCCCGCGCCGAAGGCAATCGCTACGAAGCGCGTTGGATCGGGAAGTGACAGCCAGCCCGCCAGGCGGATCTCGATCGCCTCACCGCTTGGGACATGCGTGCCGAGCAAGCTGGCAGGCAAGGTCGCGGCGTCATTGGCGACGACCAGATCGCCGGGGTTGAACAGCGTCGCGAGTCCAGCTCGCGGCAGGTCGCGCATCGTGCCGTCCGCCTCGACGACGAACAGCCTGGCGGCGCGCCGATCCGGACGGTCGGCGGCAATCATCCGCGTGTCTCGGCGAGAAGTGTTGCGCCGGCCGGCAGCGTGTCGAGCATCTTTTCGATGATCTCGGCAGCAGCCAGGTCGGGACGCTTCAATGTCGACGGATCGGCGTCAGGAAGCGCCAGCGCGTGCAGCGGGGTGTCCATATCGCCGGGGTCGAGCGCGAGGAGCCGGATGCCGTCGGCCTTCGCCTCCTCGTCCCAAATCGCCGTCAGTTGAGCAAGAGCGGCCTTGCTCGCACCATACGCGCCCCAGCCGGGATAGGCGTTCACCGCCGCGTCGCTGGAGATGTTGATCACCAGTGCGCCACGGCCCTCGCGCGCGGACGCGGCAAGTGCACCGAACAGTGCTTTCGTCAGCCGGAACGCGCCGACGAGATTGACCGCGAGCGCATTTTCCAGCTCCTCGCACTCGGTATCGGCAAGGAGCGCCATTGGGACGGGCCCGAGGCTCGACGCATTGTTGATCAGAACGTCGAGCCCGTCTAAGCTCGCGGTGACCTGCAACGCGATCGGGTAGATGTCGTCCTTTTTGCCGACGTCGCCGACAATGCCATGTGCGCCTGTCTCGTCGGCGATGCGTTCGACATTCGCGGCCGTGCGGGCAACGAAGGCGACGAACGCACCCTCTCTGGCAAGCTGCCGGACAAGCGCCAGTCCTAGACCGGACGTGCCGCCCGTGACTGCTACACGAAGTCCCTGAAGATCAATGTTGGTCAGCATTGATGATACTCCTTCAATTCGTACAACCAGTTTGGTACAAGCTGAAGTTAACTTGAGGTCAAGCATTCATTCCGTGGATCGATGCCGACCAGACTCACGTATCGCGGCGCACCTTCGCCTTGTCGGCCAGCGGGCTGATCGCATGCGAGCGGGCCGGAACGGGCGCAAGCGCAGCCGCGATCGTGCGGAGCCGGATCGCCTTATCGTCTTGACGCCGCGTATTGGCTGTCGATCGAGGCGATCGGCTCCGAGTTCGCCGTGATTATCAGGCCGGTGAAGGAAGCGTGTCGCCGTGCAAGCGCCATCGGATTGCGGCGGCGGAAACAATTCTCAGCCTCGCCGAACGCCACCAGTACACTACCAATCTGCAGGCGCGGGGCTTGGGAGGCTCGCGATCGGGCCTGGTCGGACTGATGCCGCCCATCCACGACAATCGTTACTTCTCCGCCATGGCGCAGACTTTTGAGGACATGTGCGCAGCCGGGGCCAATGCTCGGTCGTGGTCAGTGCCAGCCGCGACCAGGAGAGGAACGGCGGACGCGGAGACGTTTTCTCGATGACGGCGGCTTCTCCGGCTGACCGAGGCCCACCGGCTTCACTCAACCAAAGAAATATGATCATGATCTGGACCGAGACGATCGGCTTCCTCGGAAGCTTCTTCGCCGTTCTCACCTACTCAATGAAGCCTCAATGAAGCCATGCTGTGGCTGCGCATAACGGCGGTGCTGAGCTGTTTGTGCTTTGCCGCCTATGGCGCCCCTCATCGGCAGCCTACCCTGAGCCTGATGGAACTGGTGCTGCTGCCGATTAATGCCTGGCGCCTGTTCGAACTTCTCCATCAAACTCAGCCGGGCCGGATTCAGGGGGCCCGAAAATGCCAACACCGCATCTCTGGCTGCTGCTCCGGTGGGCGCTTTCCCTCTGGGTGCTCGGCCGGATCTGGCTTGTGATCGCCGCTAGCGACCGCTTTCAGGAAGTAGCAGAGCTCGTCTCAACCGCCGAGACGAGGCGCAAATTCGCCTAGCGCCTCAACGCCGCATAGTTCCGCCATTGATGGGCGACAGTGGACCGGCGGTTTTCGGGATGACCATCTTCCATGCCGAACGGCTGTGATGCGACGCATTGCGGAAAGCGAGCCCCGTAACTGAGCGGTGGCTTTTCAGAACATGATGACCTCTCCGCGAAGTCGAGAGGCCATCGTGATCAGATCTCGGTTCCCTCGGCGATGTGAGCGCGTCCCCGACCTCGACATCCGGATGGCGAACCGTATTCTCGATCTCGGTGTGCCCAAGCAGGATCTGAACCGCCCGGAGGTTGCCTGTTGCCTTATAAGAAGCGGATCGAAACCGGAAGTTCGACGCGAATTCAACGGAGAGCTCGCCGGCTGTTCACGCTGCTCTACGCGCTCAGTCCTAAGACAAGCCGCCAGAGAACTGGCCTTCCAGAAGCGACGCAGGTCAAGGGAACGTCGCCTCGCCGGGCATCTTTGCAACTGCGACGATCACTCTGGCACGCCGGAGATGCCCAGCGCCTCGACATAACGCTCGGCGAACACCTCGTCCAGCCACGGGTTGATCTGTCTCTGCAGGGTGAGCGTGTAGGTCGGGAACGCCTTCATAAGACGCCGCGCCGCCGCCTGCGCCTCGTCCAGCCGGTTGAGTTTGACCAGCGCCATGATCACCACCCGGTGCGAGGAGCCGTAGTTCGGCATCTCGTGCAGCGCGCGTTCTCCCCATGCCAGCGCTTCCTCGTAGCGCTCGAGCATCAGGTAGCTCATCCCGATGCCGGAGAGCGCGATGCCCTTCTCGGGGTCGATCGGGCTCAGCCGCATTGCCCTGTGAAAGTGCTCGATGGCGACGAGCGGGCGGCTGGAATGTGCGTTCACCCAGCCGCTGCCCGTATGGCCCTGCGCCGAATTGGGGTTGAGCAGCAGGGATCGCTCGATCGTGCGCAACGCCATCTCGTAGTCCTTCGCGCTGTAGGCGATCACCTGCGCGGCGAAGCGCAGGCTCGTGGGATCGTCGCGCGCTTCCGCCAGTACCTCTCGCGCCATGCGCGCGGCGACTCGGATATCGTCGGGCTCGTGCCAGCACTGGCTCACGGATAGGCTGCGGATAGAGGCGCCGAGTGCCTTCGCCAAGTTGAAGCCAGGGTCGATGCTGAGCGCCTCGTTGGTGAGCCGGCGCACGTCGGCAAAGCCTTCGCGCGTCATGCTGTAGAAGCGCGGCAGCGCGCGAAGGTAGAGGTCGTAGGCGCTGATGTACTCGGTCGGTTTCATGCGCGCCTGCTTGATCTCCTGCAGCCGGATGCTCGGTTCGACCGCACCGACGACGCTCTCGGTCACCTTGTCCTGCAGGTCGAAGATGTCGCTCACATCGCCCTCGAAGCGGTCAGTCCAGACATGGTGCCCACTGATCGCGTCCACCAGCTGCCCGCTGATACGCACCCGCGATCCTGCTCTGCGGATGCTGCCTTCTAGCACGTAGCGGACGCCCAGCTCGCGCCCGACCTGGCGCAGGTCTACCGCCCGGCCCTTGTAGGTGAAGGACGAGTTGCGGGCGATCACGAAGAAGGAGTTCACCCGACTCAATCCCGTGATGATGTCCTCCACCAGCCCGTCGGCGAAGTATTCCTGGTCGGGGTCGCCGCTCATGTTGGTGAAAGGCAGGACCGCGATCGAGGGTTTCTCGGGCAAGGGAGGCGATGCAGCCACCGAGGCGCTGGCGTCGGACTCGACGCGGTAGGCGCGCACGGGCCGCTCGATGTTCTTGAGGCGCAGGTTGCCGAGCGGCCTGAAGCCGCAATCGAGCTTGCCCTGAAGGTGGTCGTACGCGGTGCCGGAGACGACCACGGTGCCGGCATCGGCGATGCTTTCGAGTCGGGCGGCGATGTTGACCCCGTCACCGTAGAGGTCGCCGTCCTCCTCGCAGACCACGTCGCCGAGATTGACACCGATGCGCAAGCGAATCCGCTCTTCCTCGGGCATCTCCGCCTCATGTTCTGCCAGGGCCTGCTGAATCGCCATTGCCGAGGTCACCGCGTTAACGACGCTCGCGAACTCGCACAGCATGCCGTCGCCGGTGAGCTTGACGATCCGACCCTGGTGCACAGAGACCAGCGGTTCGAGGAGGTCCTTGCGGTACATCTTCAGCCGCTCGAGCGTGCCGCGCTCGTCGCGCTCCGTCAGGCGCGAATAGCCGACCACGTCGCAAGCCAGGATCGCTGCGAGGTGGCGCTGCGTGGTCATTGCATCGCTCAGCCAAGCGCCTGCACGCGGGCCGCCCCGTGTCCGTGTCCTGCCAACTTCCAGACGCCCCATGTGCATGGTATCCATCTCTCCGGTCGCCGCCCGCCGCCGATATAGAGCGCAGAACGCAGCTCGACCTTGCCTTCACGAGGTTTCGCTATCCCTCTTGCGAGGCGTGGAGCGTTCCAGTCGCCGCGCCCACGCAGCCTCTGGAGACGCTGACACGTCACTCCCAGAAGGCCGGAGATATTTCTTGCCCTGTGTAACCGGTTGACGCCACCGTGGCGGTGCTTTTGTCACGGCGATGTAACAGCGAGATGGCCTGCGAGCGCGCGCATCGGGCATTACACCAGACGTTTGCGCTTAGAGGTGCTGAGGTCGGCAGGTGGTGCGGGCGCGACCTTCAGCATGGTCAGCTGCGATGTCTGGCTTTTGGGCGAAAGCAAATCCGCCTCTGCGGCCGATATTAAAGCGCAAAACTGCCATTCACTTCGTGATAGATGTAGGCCGGCTTCAATTCAGAACCGACCTCGGCCAAAGGCTACCTTTGAGCCAAGATGGCCTTAGTTGCATGTGATTGGGCAAACACGCCGACTTCCTCAGTCGGCTATTGTCAAGCCGCTCGGGCTTCATGTCTTCGCCGCTCACCATTTTGTCACGGCGGAGAAATCGAGTTTGCCTGAGCCGAGGATAGTCACTTTCGCAACGACGCCCACCTCGGCCGGTACCCTCAGGTCCATGGCGCCATGGGCCTTGGCGAAGACCAGGAATTCGGTACGCGTGGCGTTGACGGCCTCGGTGACGAGGATCAAACCAGTCGAATTCGGCATTCCGGCACGCATACGTATTGGTGGTCAGGCTCGCTGGCGGACGCCCTGTTCCGCCTCTGGTTGACGCGAGCTAGCCTTTCGAGCCGGCTGGGGCGATTGCGCCTGGAACAATATCCGTGTTCTGAGCCACCTTGATTCGCCATCCCGACTGCCCTTCTTGGACAATCAGAAGCAATATGCCTTTCCTAACCCCGGCCGGGGAGCCGTCCGGAGCAAATGCTCCCGTTAGCGTCCAAGTGTAATGAACAGAAGCAAGCCCCGGAGCCAATTCCACAACCGACGAGATATCGCCTTCTAATCGGCTATCCCGAAACATGGTGTCATGGGTGGCTCGGTGCGCCGCTTCGATCTCGGATCGGTTCTTCCACCAAACACCTACGACGTTAACGAAATTAGCATCGGAAGCGAACAGAGACGCAAACTCATCCATGTCATGCCGGTTCCAAGCGTTCGCAAAAGCGGTAGCGACATGCTCGGGCTTATCAGACGTCACGCTCATGACCCACGTCTCCTGCGTACCTCCGCTAAGCATATAGGAGCCGGGACCGGATGCGACACGGCAAAGGTCAAATTTCAAATTGACGCACTAGCGGCAGCGGAGGAATTGCGACATCCAATGTGGGATCCTGTTACGATCCCCTATGGCCATCCGAATAGTATCCTGGCTCTTCTTTCCGCCTTCGCCTACGGATTCGCAAAACTCGTTGAACGTTATGGCGGCGTTGGCGATCAGCCTTCTCCATGTGAAGAAGGCTCAACCTTTGATTGCCCAGACCGCAATGCGCCGCCACCTTAAACCTGAGCCTAAGCATTCGAGCGCGCTTGGAATAGGAAGTCGCGTTCGCGCCAATCAAGCGGAAGACCAAAGTCTGCACGGCAGAAGAGCGAATTGATGGCTATCATCGTGACATGATAGCGTTGCCGCACCTTGCCCGAGGACGGTGTCTTCGCGCCATTCCATGCACATGCCATGCGTCGCAGTTGCGCCACAAATGCTCAGGGCGCCAGTCCGGCCTTCCCCCAAGTGACAATCCTGGCGTCAGGCGCCGCAGGCTGATGGATGTTGTCTGGTCGGTCATCTTTGATGAAACCGTACCGGATGCAGACGCCGAAGGGGGGCGGAAGCCGACTAAGAGCCCGCCAATTTCGTCTAAGTTCATGTCCGCCGTTGCAAGTAAAAATGCGAAAAGACACTACGATGCAATGACTTAGCTTGCGTTCTTGAGCCTTCGACCTTTCTCTAGCACGCGGCAGTAGTCCGGAGCAGTGGGTCTGAGTGCCCCTATTCTGCTCCTAGTTTTTGACGTTCGGAGACGACTAGATGGCCAAAATCAAGCTAAACCAAATCTGCGGTTGACGCCGCCGCCCCGCAGGACCGCGATTACGCATCCGGCAGGGTGAAGACGGTGCAGGGCGCGGCGATGCCGCGCAGCACGTGTTCGCCCAGCGGCACCAGCGGTGTGGTGATCTCGGCGGCGAGCGCGCCCGAGATCAGCACCGAGCGGCCGAGCGGCCGGCATAGCCCCTCCAGCCGGCTGACCAGGTTGACCGCGGGGCCGATGGCGGTGAAATCCAGCCGGTCGACCGCGCCGATATTGCCCCACAGCATCTCGCCGAGATGCAGCGCCGCGCCGAACGGCAGCCGGGGCAGGCCCTGCGCCTGCCGCCCCGCATCGAGATGGGCCATGCCGGCGCGGGCGGCGACGACGGCGCGCAGCGCCGCCTCGCAGGCATCGGCCGGCGCAGCGGTGACCGGGAAAATCGCCAGCATGCCGTCGCCGATGAATTTCAGCACTTCGCCCCCAAAGGCGTGCACCGCGCCGGCGACGCGGTCGAACCAGGCGTCGAGCGCGGCGATCACCGTCGTGGGCTCGGTTGACTCGGACAGGGCGGTAAAGCCGCGCAGGTCGGCATAGAGCAGCGCGGCGCGAATGGTTTCTCCGGTGCCGCGGCGCAGGGACCCGCCTTGCACCCGGGCGGCACTGCGCCGGCCGAGATAAGCCTCGAGCAGCGCTGTCAGCGCCGCCCGCGCCGTAAGTGCGGCAAGGGGCGCCGCGGCGAAGCGCGCGGCCTGGCGCAGCCGGGCAGCCTCGGCGGGGCCGAACGGCCGGGTTCCAGCCCAGCCCAGCACCGGACTATCCGGCGCCCGGCCAACCGGGCCTTCCTGCACCGGGCCGAGCTCCGCCAGCCAGTCGCGCCCGGCCTGGCCGAGCGGACCGCCGGCGAAGCTCAGCGCCTCGATCACCGCCCCTGTCTCCGCCCGCCAAAGCCAGGTGCGGCGGGTGATGATGGGATGCGGCACCGCGAGCGTCAGCGCGCCGCCGGCCAGCGGCAGGCCGTCAGCCAGAAGTCGGCCGCCGAGCTCGGCCAGAAACCGATCGGGGGCGGCCGAGGCGCCGGCCTCGTCCACCAGCCAGGCGAGAGGCGCGGGCAGATCCATGGCGCGATTATGCGGCCACCGCACCCGGCCTGTCATCCGCGCCGTGACGATGCGCAGCCGGCCCGCCGATCTATCCTCCCCCCGCCCCCGGCGCTGGTACGGTCCGATCCTCGATGGCGCCGGGTTCGACCCGCCCTGCGAGCCGGCGTCCGCCGTCAAATTGCAACGGGCTCACGGGCGGCGATATCGCGCGCGGAAGGCCGTCACCCCCTGCCCGTGTGGCCGTATTTGGGATCCGGGCCGGGATCACGCCCGGCTGCAACCTCGCCCAGCCTGCCGAGGTAATGAGCCCAGCCCTCCGCATGGCCGGCGCATTGCTCGGCATTGGGCAGGCCGGTGTGGGTCAGGCGCAGCAGCGTTCCGTCCGGCTGCTCGATCAGATCGATCTCAACCAGGCTCGATCCCGGCGGCACCTCATCGCTCTCTTCCCAGCCGAAGCTGTATGCCAGACGGTGCACCGGCACCACCTCCCGGAAGGTGCCGCGAGCGACGCGAGCCCCGGTAACATTGACGAGATAGAGCCCGCCGGGCTGCGGCTCAAGCTGCGCCTCTGTTCCCATCCAGCGCAGGATCTTCTCCGGATCGGTCAGGAGGGCAAACAGCGCAGCGGGGGGCGCCGGGATGTGTGTCTCGCGGCGGACGACGAGGGCCTCTTGCATCGGCTTCCTTTATAGTTGCGACAGTTGGAGCAATTGTAAACCAGTTGGCTGCTCGTGCGATAGAATAGGATCGGACATCTACTCTGGAGTGACAAGTGTGGCGAGATTCCGATGGGCACTCGCCGATCACAGCCGCGGCGCATGCGCTCCGCTTCGGGAGCGTTCGAAGCGTTGGGTGCCGCATCCGATATCCCGAGGATCGATTCTCAGAGATCAGTTGCATCACCGGAGATTGGTTTCGGGCTGACGCCACGCGAGCTGCACGTGCTGCGGCTGGTGGCGACCGGCAGGTCGAATAAGGTGATCGCTCATGAGCTCTGCCTCAGCGGAAAGACCATCGACCGGCACCTCTGCAAATTCGCAGAACCTAAGCGCCAAAACTGGCGCGGTGCTCCTACGCGTAGCTGATTCCCGTCAGTGACCGGGGTTTCGGCGCGGAAACAGGCAAGCTGCGGCAGCTTCATGCCCCGTCGTCGCCCTCACGCCACCAGACGCGGAGCAGTTCGTGCAGTCGCGGCGACATCGTGGAGTGGCGGTCCTTGCGGCCCTTGCCCTCCTGGACGCGGCCGAAGTTGATCGGCCGCAACACCAATGCGCCCAGTATGATGATCGGCCAGCGGGCCGCGGACATGATAGTCCATCAAGAAGTGCTGCAGTGACGCCCGTCGATCCCGGGCTCCTACGCAACATCCATTTCGGGACCATCTCTCTATTATTCTGCAGGCGGACGCGTGCCGGTTGCCAAAGGACGTGTTGAGCGCGCCATCAGACACTCCAGGACCGGCTTGTGAAGGCACTGCGCCTGCGCGTCATCAGCACGATCAAAGGAGACCAATGCTTATGCACCTGAGTTCATGGCGGACTTCAACGCTCGCTTTGGCAAGGACGATCCTGCCGGTGGCTTCGGCGAAGCGCCGGGCCGGTGATCTGAACATTCCCCTTTGCGGCGATATCTTCGGCATTCCACGAAACGAACGACGGGAGTTGGATATGAGAACGGAAATGTTGCTCGACGCAAAGGTCTCGCCAAGTCGGCCACAGGGCGAGTGTTCAGGTTCTGAGCAGCAGGCTTGAACTTCTGTACGACAACGAACTCAGCCTGATCATTCTCCCAATTGACTGCCGAAAATGACCGCCTTCTTACAACTAACCGCCAAGCCACATTTGGCATTTGCAACTCGCGCTGGGGTGTCGACCGCTTCTCTCACGCTCCCCCCATATAGATTTCCATGATCTGCCGGTCGTCGCGCACGTCCCGACGCGTCCCCTCGAAGCGCTTTTCGCCGGCCGCCAGGATGTAAAGCTTGTCCGCAATCGGCATCGCCTCGCGGATGTTCTGCTCCACCATCACGATGCCAATGCCGTGCGCGGTGAGGGTGGTAATGCGTTCGAGCGTCTCGATGACCATGGCCGGCGACAATCCGGCGGAAGGCTCGTCCAGCAGAATGAAGCGCGGTTCCGAAACCAGTGCCCGCGCCAGCGCAAGCATTGCCTGCTCGCCGCCCGAAAGCGAACCGGCCGCGGTACGCCGCCGCCGTGCTAAAGAGGGATATTGCTCGATCAGCGCCTCGATGCGCTGCTCGACTATCCGCCGGTCTGCGATGGCGTAGCCACCCATGCGCAAATTCTCCATCACTGTCAGGCGCGGAAACACACCGCCGCCCTGCGGCATCAACACCAGACCCTGGCGCACCACTTCATGGACGGCAAGGTTGGAGAGTGTTGATTCACCCAGGCGCGCCGTACCGCTCCACACCGGCAGCGCGCCCACAATGGCCTTGAGCAGGGTCGACTTGCCACTGCCGTTCGGCCCGAGGATGCAGGTAATCTTGCCAGCTTCCGCGCTCAGCGAGACGCCATGGACGATCTCCTGCTTGCCGTAGCCGGTGACGATGTTGTCGGCGGTGAGCGTGGTGCTCATTGCGGCCGCCCCAGATAGGTCTGCATAACTTCCGAATTGCGAACGATGTCGTTGAAAGGCCCGGTGGCCACGACACGGCCTGCATCCATGACAATGATGCGGTCGCACACGTTCCGCACCATTTCCATGTCGTGCTCGATGACCAGGACGGTGGTGCCGCGCTCGCGCAGCCGCGCGATGGCCTCCACGATGATCTTGCGGATGCTGGGATGCACGCCCGCTGTCACCTCGTCGAGCAGAATGAGCGAGGCCTGGCGCATCACAACGCGCCCGAACTCCAGCAGTTTCTGCTGGCCGCCCGAAAGATCGGATGCGCGGTTGTCTGCGACATGCTCCAGCTTGAGCAGCGCCAGCGTATCGGCCGCCCGTTCGCGCGCGCCCTGCCAGTGGCCCTCGGCCGCAGCCGCCAGCAGGTTTTCGGTGACGCTCATATTGTCGAACATGGCCGGAATCTGGAAGGTGCGAGCAAGCCCCAGCCGCGCGATCGCGTGAGCCTTTCGGCCGCCGATTTCGTGACCGTCGAAGCGGATCTGGCCACGATCCGGCGTCACCGTGCCCGATATCAGGTTGAACAGAGTCGACTTGCCAGACCCGTTAGGTCCGATCAGGCCGGCGATCTCGCGCCGACCGACGTCCAGGGAGACACCGTTGACGGCCTTGATGCCGCCGAAATGGCAGTGGAGTTCGCGCACGACGAGAATAGGTTCGCCGGTGCCAGCCGTTTTGCCCTCGGCGGCGCTCAACTGGGCCGTCCCGGGCCGCCGCCGACAAGATTGCCGACCGCCTTGTCCAGCACGGCGCCAGACTTGGCCACGCGCCTCGAAAACATGCCGACGATGCCGTTCGGCAGAAACAGCACCACCAGCACGATGGCCGCGCCCAATATGGCGATATAGAAGGCGGTGTCACCCCAATACATCCAGATGATGCGGTTTACGACAAAGAGCGCCACACCGCCCAATGCCGGCCCCCACAGGCTGCCCAGCCCGCCCAGCAGCACCATCACCACCATCTGATCGGTGATGTCGCCGCCGAAGACGCTTTTCGGATTGATGAACGTGACCCAGTAGGCGAAGATCGCGCCGAATACCGAGGCGGTGACGGCACTGAGCACGAAGGTCTGCAGCTTGACCAGCGAAGTATTGATACCGATAGCCTCGGCCGCCGGCTCATGATCGCGCAGTGCCTTGACCTTCAGCCCGAAACGCGAGCGCTCGAACAGCGCCCACGTAATGAGATAGGTGAGCGCAGCCGCGCCGAACATGGCGAAGTAGAAGAAGCGCTCGTCAAGAAAGGGCGGCAGCCCAATACCGCCGATGCCGCCGGTGAAGTCCATCACCGAGGCGAACTGTATGAGCACCTCGGCGAAGGCCCAGGTGGCTATGGCGAAATAGGCGCCGCGCAGGCGCAGCGTCGGCGCGCCGATGATGATGGCAAACAGCGCCGTCACCACGATACCGGCCGGGAGGGTGGCGAAGAAGGGCCAGGCGAGCCTGTCGCCCATCAGCAGCGCCGTAACATAGGCGCCGAGCCCGAAGAAGGCCGAATGGCCGAAATTGATGTAGCCGGCATAGCCGCCGAGCATGTTCCAGGAGCAGGCCAGCCCCGCCCACATCAGCGCGCCGGTGGCAATGCGCAGCCAGTAGTTGTTGACCAGCATCGGCAGCAGCGCCAGCACAACGATTACGGCGATCAGCAGGAGGAGGACGGCCCAGCGTGGCTTCATGTCCCGCCTCACAAGCCGTGCCGCAGGATCCCGCGCGGAGACACGAGAAGGACGAGGAATAGGGTGCCAAAGATCGCCAGCAGCGAATAGCTCGACCCGACATAGGTCGCGACGAAGGCTTCGATGACGCCGAGCAGCAGCGCGGCGACGAGGGCACCGCCGACGGAGCCCAAGCCGGCAAGCACAGCCACGAAAAATGCGAATAGAGTATAGCGCAGGCCGACTTCCGGGTTCACTGAAAAGATTGCACCCATTAGTACGCCGGCCATGGCAGTGATGCCTGCGTAGAGCCCGTAAACAGTGGCGCTGAGGCGGCGGATGTTGACGCCCATCAGTGCGGCGTTCTGCCGGTTTTCAGCCGTCGCTCTGATCGCCAACCCATAGCGGGTGCGGTAGAGGAACAGGAACAGTCCGCCGGCGATGGCGATCGCAAAGACCGCCGCGGCCACGCGGATCAGTGGCACCGTCACGGGGCCGACGGCGAGGCTCTCTCCGCTCAACACGGTCGGCACGCTGTGGGTATTGAAGCCCCACGCGGTCAGCATGCCGCCGCGCAGCAGTGTGAACAGGCCGAAGGTCAACGCCAGCGCCATCAATTCCGGCCGCGCCGTGCGGCTGTTGCGGACATTGTAGAGGATCGGCCCAATCAGATAGCCGATGGCGCCGAATAGCATGAAGGCCACGGGGATCGCCAGGAATCCGTCGACACCAAGTCCGGCACCCATATAGTAGCCGAGATAGCCGCCCAGCACGACCCAGCCGCCCACCGCGAAATCGATGACATGCAGCACGCCGAAAGCGAGCTGGAAACCGATCGTAAAAGTGGCGATGACGCCGCCGATCAGAAGGCCGTTCAGCAAGGTCTGTAGGAATAGATCCAACGCGGGAACCGTCCGTCAGCCAACGAAAGAGCGGAGTGCCGCGGCAAAGCGGCCGTACACACGATAGCATGGTCCGTCATTTTCCGAGCACGCGCAACCACCGTCATTGCGCCGGGCAAGGGTGATGGCGACGAGGCCGCCCCCACCCTGTCCAGAACCGGCTATTTCCAAGCTGGCAGCGGGTAGGTGAGGTCCGCTGCCGCGGCCTCTTTCGGCCCCACCGCTACGGTCTTGCCACCCTGAATCTGGATCAGCACCGGCACCGGCTGGACGTTGTCGTGGTAGTGGTTGCCTTCCTTCTCGAACTTGATCGGTCCGTAGAAGGTCTGGATGTCGGTCGCGGCTATCGCGTCCTTAAGAGCAACCCTGTCTTCAGGCGTGAGCCCCGGCTTCTTGCCAAGCCGCTTGACGGCATCGCCGAAAACGAGACCGCTGGCCGCGCAGGCCGCTTCGGTATAGTCGGGCTCGTGCCCGGACTTCTTTTGCGCCATCTCGGCAAACTCCTTTGCGGTGCCGAAGAGGTCGTCCTTATATGAAACTGACGGCAGCCACACGGAGACGCCGCAGGTGCCGTCGGCGTCCGCGGCGAGCGCCTGGGCGAAGGCCGGGTCGGTGACGCCATAGTGCATTATCAGCGCCTTGGGCCGGAAGTTCAGCGACTTGGAGGTCTTGACGACATTGATCAGCGGCTCCTCATGGCCGCCGACGGCGACGATATCGGGATTGAGCGCTGCGATCTTAGAGATGACGGGGGTAAGGTCGCCAGAGGCCGGCACCAATTCGTAGGCGACGACTTCCAATCCGGCCTCCTTGGCCCCGTCGCGAAAACCTTCGCCGGTTTCCTTCGAGAAGGGTTCGTTGACGCCGATCACAGCAATCGTCTTGGCCATGGGGTTAGACAGTTTCGCCAGCACGGCCAGCGATTTACCCGCAGTGGTATCCACGGCCGGGATGATGCCGAAGTTGAATTCCGGCTTGGCCTTCCAGACGTTTGGGGATTCCGCGGAGCCGGAAATCATCGGCACCTGGTACTTCTGGCAAATCGGCTGCACGGCGATAGTCGAGCCGCTGGTGTAAGGGCCGAATAGCACGTCGACCTCATTCTGGACGATCAGGCGCTCGGCGGCATCGGCGCCGGTCGCCGGGTTGCTTTGGTCGTCACCGTAGAACATGTCGACCTTGAAACGCTCGCCGGCGACTTCAACCCCGCCCTTGGCGTTGACGGCATCCGCCCATAGGTCGTAACCGCGTTTGGTCAGGTTGCCGCCGAGGATGTTCTCGCCCGACAGCGAGGTGATAACGCCGGCCTTGAATGTCGTCACCTGCGCGCATGCCGCTCGCACAAACGGGCCCAACGGGCCGGCTGCGAAGGCGCCGGCGCTGACGCCGAGGAACCGACGGCGCGAAAAACGTTTGCTGTTCGTGAACATCACTCAACTCCCTTCATCCGTTATCAGATTGGAAACCGACGATATCTCCTGTTTATACCACTGTATGCCTTTTGTGCGGACAGAGAAGATATGCCTGGGTCAACAGGCAATGCGTAAGGCGGCTTCGGGTCATCAACGCGTAGAGGCGCCGCAGGCTGTGGATGCTCAATGCCTCGTCGTGCACCAGCTTCGTCGACGTATGCCTTTTGGGCGCCATTGGCGCCGCGAGCAGTTGTAGACGCGGCTCCTATTCTGCACCTAGACAAGTTTGCGAGGCATCAAGGAACGAAGGTCTAGTCATTAAGACATTGATTTTTCTATTGATTTATGTTCCTCGCGACGCTCCGTCGCATGGTAGACAAACCACTTTTTGAGAGGCAAGGCGCGAGATAGCCCTCGGATCATGGTCGCGGAGGGGTGGGATCCGCCGATCATGGCCTCTTCGCCAAGATGACGCCTTCGGCAGCCTTTTGATTTCTTTAAAACGGTCGCCGCAGTTTCGAAGATGGAGCCCCACGGAACCAAATCTGTCCGCTCGCGTCCGGGTTGGCTGGGCAAAGCCGGCCCGGCGCCCGAAGGCAGGCCCAAGCGGACAAGCGTGGCAACAATGCTTTCATTCCAAATTGGGTTACTCGGGCCGTTCTGCCACAAAGAGAGTATCGGAGAGAAGCCCAAGCCGGTCGCGATCCGCGGCGGGTATACGATCTGAATTTATTCGGGTGACCGTAAAGCCGGCGTCCTCGATACGCTCCTTGATATCCGGTCCGTAGGCTCGCACGTGATCCGATCCACCAAAGCGCTCGTCGCGCTCGCTCAGTGACATAGATGGCGTCGCTTCGATCGTTTGGCGATAAATAAGCGGCACCTGGATCCAGACCTGCCCTCGGGGCTTAAGAGATGACCAAAGTTGCCGAAACACATGCCGATCATCAGGTACGTGTTCCATGACATGACTTAAGACGACGATATCGAGATCGCTGGTGCGACGCATGTCCATCAGGTCAATTTTCACGGTATCGGGCCCGTACCGTCCCGGCTCGAAATCGGCTTTGATTAGATTGCCCGCTTGAGAGAGTCTCTTTGAAAGACCCTTCTCGCTCGGCGCAATCTGGAGAATTTCAAGCTGCCCCGCCGGCAACTTGATAAGCCTACGGTCTAGAGCACAAATCAAAAACCGCTCACGATCCACGGCATGACAAAGCGGGCAGATAAGAGTGTACGCTCCGAAACGGTAAAAAGCCGCTACATCGCGATCGCAGGCATTGCAGTGATGAGTCTTGCTCGTCGGGAGGTGCGTCAGGGCAAAGGCTCTGAGCCAATCTCGGTACGAATGAAGTTTGCGTGTGACCCGCCGTACTGTGATACGATCACCATAGCTGCGAAAAAGAGAAAGAAGTCGGCTCTCTCGAACATTGTTCTTCCTTGATGGTTTCAGCATGTCGCCTCTAAGGTTTTTTCACCCAGGGGACGATAATTAGCGCCAGCTGATATGAAGTCGAGTCTGCGGAGCAGCAGGTGCTCCCGATCGGTCGCTGGCGATGGAGGGCGTGGGAGCCAGCCCCTCGCGCTAACGCTGGCACGGCGGCCAGCGGGACACGCGCTGGCGGGGCTGCTAGTCCTAGTTATCCTATTCGACAACCCAGCCTTTGAAGAGAAAATTCGATCATCGTCATTGCTGCGCCTTGTCCGGGCTTCTCGACAATGGCCCGCATCGTCAAATTCGCCGGCCACTCGCTGCGCGCTGGCCTCGCCTCGTCGGCCGAGGTCGACGAACTCGATGTGCAAAAACAGCTCGGCCATAACTCCTCGGAGATGACCCGCCACTATCAGCGCCGCAGAGATCGCATCCGCATCAACCTGACCAGGGCTTCCGACCTCTAACGAGGCAAAAACCCCCTCCTCTGCCGTTATTCCGCCGCTCAGGTTCGCGCGAACGGCCTCACCCTGAGCGCCAAAAGACTGGTTTTCGGCCATTCGGGCAGCCCCGGAACCTCCGGGCCTGTTTCATCGCCAGGACAGCTGGTCTTTCGGCAGCCGACCGCTCGGATCGAACACGTTCACTTTGTACGGAAGATCGGGACCCCATTCCCATAGCACCAGATTGCGGTCTTCCGTCTCCGCGCCCGGAGCAAAACTCGGCACCAGAATTCCAGCGATGCCTTCAGGCCGCAGCCGGTCATAGATGGACCAGGATGCAGGTCGCTCTCCGTTGCTGAGAGCCGTGGCCCAGGCGCTCCCCATGTCCGCAAGCGTGACAGAATATTCTCCCCTCCCCTGCTCGGTTGTCAGATCAGTGATGTCCTCGCAGTCCACCTCATAAGAGCACAGCACGCAGGGGTCGATGCGATGCGCGAAGCCCTGGTTGGCTTCCTTGACAGCCGTCATGACGGTCAGCGCCAGATATAGCGCGGGCACACATTTGGGATTGAATCGAGCGCCCCTGATCGCCGCTCCATCACCGGAACTCGGCTTGAATGCCCAACGTGGATCATGCGCCCTGTAGCAGGTTCCGACAAACCTCAAGCAAAGCCACCCAGGGCCATGTGATCGAGGTAGTCGCGAATAGCAGCGGCCTTGCCGTCCTTCACGAGGGCTTCGGCGGTGCGTCCACCGAATGCCGGCAGCGGCTGGGCTCGGTACCAGGCCATGGCCTGTTCCTTGCCTCCCGCCCAATCCGTCACGCGGCTGATGATTTCGAGCATCTCGCGCAGACGCCCCTGCGTCTTTGCCGTGCGGCTGCGCTCCAGCCGATAGAGGGTTTCGCGGGCAAGCCCGGCCGTCTGAGCCAACTGACCCTTGGACATTCCAAAGCTGTCGGCCACCTGGTCAACGGCAATTTTCCCGGCACGGTCCATATAGGACAAAACCAGGGGTTCATTCTGCATGGATTTCTTGAGGGCTTGCCCCATGGAGTTCCTTGTCATATTAGCAGCCGTATTTACTGTGCAAAACATATGGCGCTTTTCGACTGGTTTCAAGCCCCCAAGCGCATGGCGTTGTTTGGCGGCTTCTGGACGCGTGCCCCGGGCGACAGCACCCGCCAGATCTCGTTCCGCGGGCATGTCACCTTCGTCCTCCAGGGAATTCGTTTTCGCAAGGACGGCACACTCGGCAAATTGCACGAAACGCTGACGTTGTCTTTCAAAGACGAAGGCAAGCGGAGGGAGGAGGTTGGTGGCCGATCAAAAGTTTGAGCGATATCCTCGTGATGTGCGCGATTGGCGCCGCGAGCAGTTGGTTCGGTGTCTCGCGACACTCCGGCGCATGGTAGACAAACCCCGATGTCCGGATCGTCGAGAATGCGAGAGATCGTGCTGCGCCCCAGCGCACTCATGGCGGGGTTGGTGCGATGGTAATACCAGACGAGACCCATTGCCTGCTGGAATGCCCAAGCAACACCACGCTTCCACCAAAGATCTTCAACCTGAAGGGCGCACCGAAAGGTCGCTCTTCGCTCGCGGTCTAGAAGATGCCACGCGACTACCAAATCTAGCGACGGGTCGGCTGGTCCGAAACTGCCGCCATCAAGCACTCCGACAAGACGCCCGCCCTGCACGAGAAGGTTTGCTGGGATAGGGTCCCTATGAGTCATCACGACAGGCCCAGCGGATGGCAACTCCCGGAAGCGAGTCCACAAATCGCGCAGTCGAGCCACATCAAGAAGGCCCTCGCTGTTTTTAAAGCAAACACTCATCCAATCGTCATGATCGGAGAGATGTCCACCACGTCCTTGCCCGTCGAAGCGTCGGCCCCGTGTGTCCGCTTGGCGCAACGATGCCACGAGGTGTACAAGGTCTAGGGCGAACGTCGTCGATCCACTTAGCCCGTGCGGCGTGGCAACCTCGCCTTCGATCCAAGTTTGTAACGCCCATGGCATTGGGTAGTGAGGACCTGGCTCGCCGAGCCCAATCGGTTGAGGCGTCGGAAATAGCAATGTTCCCCAATCTCGACCATGGCAGCGGCCTCTGACCGAAGCATATTGGCGCATTCGGTCGGATTCATCGCCCTCAGTGGGAACCGCGCCGTGCTCTTCGAGCCAATGCGGAAGATGGCATTGACGGTTCCCGACGATCTAACTGAGGTGATGTCTTCATGACGGTACTGGGGAAACTGGTCGCGGATCATCTGGCGGGCGATATCGATGTCGATATCCACCTGGTCGTCATGCATCATGAATTCTCGTCCTGCCGAGCTCGAATATGCGCAGCACCCGAGGCATTCCACACTCTTGTCCTACCTCCACCGATGCCATCAAAATCTTCCTTGCGGCGCTTCGCTTGGCATAGATGCCGACGCCCAGAAATTTTCGCCACGATACCTCAGCCCGCCGATCGCGGTCTATGAGCATCAAGCAGAGGTCCCCCTATTCCCAGGGAGTAAACCGTGGCGACGCGCAGATCGCCGGCGGCCTCGGCAGCATGATGGATGCGTCGATGTCGGGCCACGTCGGCAATGTCGACAATCGCGAGCGCGATGCTGAGTGTCTTTGCTTCAGCACGCCGCGAATGACCGGACGGTAGATCCCAGATCAGGAACCGATTGATAGGGTTCTTGTGCTCCGGGACGCTAAGCAGAGCTTGCAAATGATGGTGTCCCGGGCGTGACGATCAGGCTTGCCGGTAAAACAGCGCCCGTCCGGTCGGAATTAGCTGAAGAAGATAATCGAAGTCGCTGATGTTCGCTGTGAGTACCGTGAACCCTAGCTTCTGCGCCTGCAGGAACAAGACACAATCCTGAAGCGCGCGGAGGCGAGCATCTTTCTGGTAGCCCTGAAGGCGGCACATGATGCCGGACAGCAGCGCAGCTTTTCCAAGCACGTCCGTATCCGGTGCGAAGACACGATGCGGGTGCATGACGCGAATGGTAGCGCCAATCTGTTTGATTGCAGTCTTTGTACCGGGATGCTTGGGGTCCAGCACGCCGACGGTGTGCATGAGTTTCTGGATGGCAACCGTCGAATGATTACTCAGTCTGAGATCGAGCAGATCGGCGACAACATCCGGGGCGTGGCTCTGCAAACCATCAATGTAGACACAGGTATCGAGCATCAGCTCTTGCCCCGCCTCGGCAGTATCACCGAGGAACGGAAGGTCGTCGTCCTTGCGGCGAGACAGCCTTTCCTGAGGATCGAATCGTGCCCAGCGGACAGAACTGGCAAAATCAAAGTCAGTCAACTCAGAACCCGAGCTTAAGCGTCGGATCGATGGTGCCTCTCGTCTTTCTGAACGTCTGTCCGAAATTGTCGTCGAGGGCGACATTGGCGAGGGCGAATTCGATCAAGTCGGTGTCAGTCTTGATCCCGGTCTGCTTCTTGGCTTTTTCGATCAGCGCCGGACTGATACGACCACCGATCCGCGTGCTCTTCTCACCCAGCAGACCAGAACGTTCCGCCGCCTTCATGACGGCCTCAACACGGGTTCTGCTGACCGCGACAGACTTGCCGGTCTTTGTTGCCCGACCAGTCTTCGGAAGTGGCTCGCCGGCCTTCCTCGTCATTTCGATTATACCGGCCATACCGGCGCGCTTCTGAATGGCAAATCTCCCTTGCCGTTCCGCGCCACCACCCGTGTGTTCCTTCCTCGCTGCCTTCGCCATGACGCAGCCTCCAATGTCTGACATTTCACGATTTCGTCCAACATAACATGATTGAGACAATTTTCAAGGAGCCACCGAAATGCGGCGACGGCTGGCGGTCTCGGAAGCCCGGCAGGGCGAACGCCTGGATGCGATGCTTCTCGCCGACGCCGTGCGGCGCGCCTATGCGAGCGCGGCCACAGTCGGTTCCTCAGCGAGCGCGCCGCTGCCCTCTATGAGGGAAACGGCTTCGTGCGGCTGCCGGACTCCCTCCGGCTGGTCCTACCGATGCACGCAATCCAGCAACTGGTGGAGCCATGATCGACGCAGCACCTACATCGCCTAACGTCAGGCGCTCTGTCGCTCGGGCGGCCAAAGCCGGGCGACACTGTCGCAAAATCGCGTCACCCATCCCTTGTTGCGCCGCTTCGCCAAAACAGAACCGAAAAATGGGCGACTTTTGTGTGCACCGAGCGTGCACGTCGCCCTCTAAACACTGGGTTCCTGTCCTGTTGCCAACCCATCACTGGATACCTCAGAGCACGCTGGATGATCCAAACGCTAATTCCGCAGCGTCATGGTCGGCCTTCAAAGCCCTTGGCCGGGAAGTTGGTACGCATAGTCGGAATCAAGCAACACCCTTCCGAACTGGATTTTGAAGCCGCGGATAAGCGGCTATGATGAGCGTGCCGAATGCAAGTAAGGTCGAGGAGGCCTCGAACAATCGGCATTAGAGGAGATTACGTCGATGACGAACGTTCGCGCCCTTGTCCTTGAACGCCAGCACGAACTCAAGCTGCGCGACATCGACTTGCCGCAGACGGTTGGCCCGGGCGAAGTGCGCATCAAGATCCATACGGTGGGCATCTGCGGTTCCGACGTGCATTACTACACGCATGGCCGCATCGGCCCGTTCGTGGTCGAGGCGCCGATGGTCTTGGGTCACGAAGCCGCTGGCACCGTCGTCGAAACAGGCGAAGGCGTCGAGCATCTGAAGGTCGGCGACCGCGTCTGTATGGAGCCGGGCATCCCCGACCCGAATTCGCGAGCGAGCCGGCTCGGCCTCTACAACATCGACCCGGCTGTCAGATTCTGGGCAACGCCGCCGATCCACGGCGTGTTGACACCCTATGTCGTTCACCCCGCCAACTACACTTTTAAACTGCCCGATAATGTCAGCTTCGCCGAAGGCGCCATGGTGGAGCCTTTCGCTGTCGGGTTGCAGGCGGCTGCCAAAGCAAAGATCGCGCCGGGCGACACGGCGGTGGTGATTGGCGCAGGGCCGATCGGCACGATGGTGGCGATCGCTGCGCTCGCCGGCGGCTGTGCCCGCGCCATTGTTGCAGATCTCGCCCAACCCAAGCTCGACATCGCCGGCGGCTATCAAGGTGTGATCCCGGTCAACATCCGCGACAAGAGCCTGGCGGCGGAGGTAAAGCGCCTGACCGACGGCTGGGGCGCCGACGTCGTCTTCGAATGCTCGGGCTCGTCCAAGGCATGGGAGACCCTGCTCGATCTGCCGCGGCCCGGTGGCGCGGCGGTGGTGGTCGGCCTGCCCGTGGCGCCTGTGGCGCTCGACATTGCCACGGCCTCGACCAAGGAAGTCCGTATCGAGACCGTTTTCCGCTATGCCCACCAATATGAGCGGGCAATCGCGCTGATGGGGTCGGGCCGGGTCGACCTGAAGCCACTCATTTCGGCGACCTTCCCCTTCGAAGATTCCATCACCGCCTTCGACCGCGCAGTGGAAGCCCGGCCGGCGGACGTAAAGCTTCAGATCCGATTGCCGGATTAAGGGGACGCTGTTTTCTACAGAGCGGCTGGTTCGCCAACCCATATGTCTCGTATCATCTCGTATGGTCCGGCGAACCCTAGGATAAAACCCAGAAACGACTTCGTCGCACCTTGCGCTCCTCCAGGCCCCGGGGCAGGAGTTCGAATCTGTTCGGGCGCGCCACCTTCTCGGCCACCATCCTCCGGTCCATCGCCCGCGCGGTCATTTGGTCCCGATGCCAATATTGACGGGGTTTCTCAGAATGGCCGAAGCGTCATCGCCGGCCCGTTCGCGCACCATGCGATCGAGCGTCTGGCGAATGACCGCGCGCTCGCCTTCGCTCAACGCGAGGCTGCCAAGCACTTCCTCGACAATCGGATTGCTCCATACGATCCAATCCCATAGCTCAGCACCTGACTTGAACGCCGTGCTCTCGGTGATCATCTCGACATTGACGCCGTTCAGTCCAGCCTTTGCCAGTTCGCGGGCAAGCCGCTCCGGATCGCTGAGCTGAAACGGCAGTGGCGGCAGATCCATTGGCGGACCATTAAACTCCGGGCGTACCGATTGAACGGCCCCAACCAAGAAAGTGAGGAAGTCAATTCGATGCGGGTCGCCATAGGCAATGACCAGCACCCGCCCTCCAGGTTTGACAACCCGCGTCATCTCCCGAATGCCCATCGGCATGTCGGGAAAGAGCATGACCCCAAACTGAGATCCCGCCACGTCGAAGCTGTCGTCGACAAAGGCAAGCGCATGCCCGTCCATTACGCGGGCGTCAATTTCCAGGCTTTCGCGGCTGGCGCGCTCTCGCAGCAGGCGGAGCATGACGGGCGACTGGTCGACGGCGACTACCTCGGCACCGATCCGAGCTGCCGGGATACTGAGCGCGCCGCTGCCGGATGCAATGTCAAGAAGGCACATACCTGGGCGGAGCCCTGCCCTGGCCAGACTCTCATTGCCAAGCCACATCTGTGTTTCGGTATTCGTCCGATCGTAACCCGAGGCAATTCGGTCCCAAGCCTCACGTGTGTCCGGCAGCGCCTGAGGAGTCGCGGATCCGGCTGCGGCAAGCGCAGCCCGCAGCACCTTTACAAATTCGGCAGGCTGCTCGATCGGCGGATCATCGGCGGCGCCGTCGATAATGTGGAGCGGCCACCCATATCGGACGCTCGCCGCTTCCGCTACAGGCAATGGGGTGGCAAGATCGTGCCGCCCCCAGATCAGGAAGGTCGGGATTCTGATGCGCGCTAGTTCCTCTGATGGGATTGCGGGAAATCCGAACTGCTCCATCAGACCTTGCTGGGTCGGCTTCAACTCCGGCGCCTGCGCGCGATCGAGATTGTAGCCTCGCAGCCGCTCCCAGTTCTCGCCCATATGATCACGCAGCGTGTCGAGGTCGAAGGCGCATTGCTGCCAGAGGCGGTCATGGCTTTCCGGACTTGGCTCCGTGATGAACGCGGCGAGGGCCGCACCGAATTCAGGCGCCGGCTGAAACGGCGCAAGGCCGAGCGCGTCCGACAGCACCAAGCAGCGGAGCTGGCTACCGTGCTTGGCGGCAAAGCGAGCAGCAATTGCGGCGCCGAGAATTTGGCCGACAAGAATGGGCGGTGTTGGGCAGGTGCGTTCGATGAGTTCGCCAAGCCACGCGAGAACACGATCGGGATGAATCGGACCCTCGACGGTCCCCGACATGCCGTGGCCCGGCAGATCGGGCGCGATTACGTGATGCGTTCTCACAAGCTCCGGAAGAATTCTCAGCCACTTTGCTGCATGTTCTCCTGGGCCATGCAACAGCACGATCGGTGATCCCGCGCCCCCGTCCAGTAGCACGGTCGAGATGCCGGCCAATTCGAGCCGCCGTTCGGCGCTCGACAGCCCGGTGAGCAGGCGCTTGCGCGCAGCTTCTCCGGATATGCGGTTCGATTCAATTGCCGCCGGGGTGGCGGTGTAGTCTTCAACGTGAGTCATCATGGCCTCCCTCATGTTGATAGGGCGATTTCGTCTTGCACATGCCGCCTGGCCTCTTGGGTTGCTCACGTGCTAGAGCGCGAGCTGCGAGCGGTTGACACGCTGATCTCGGTTCGCGCGAGCCCCAATCCGAACCACAACGTCCAAAGGGCCATCACGAAAGACGACGCAACCCAGACGAGGCTGCCCAGCCAGATGCCGACCCACATGCCCAACGGCCAGCCGGCAAAGGCAGCAAGCCCAGCCACAACTCCGACCAGTGACGCCCAGGTCGGCGTTATCTGTTGCCGGCTCAGCGCCTCATTGCCGGCGATCACGACAACCGCCAGACACAGGAACATGAATCCGTTGGCCTTGCCTTCGGCGAACGCCCACCAGGCCGTGAAGCGCGCCATATCGTTGGCGGCGGCGGCATCGGCGACGGTGGTGGCCTCGGCCACGGCGGTGGTCATCGTCCAGAGGGCGCCGACCGGCACCACCGCCCAGGCGGATAGGGTCCACCAGTGTTCGGTCAGGCGAGAGCCCGCGGTCAACACGATCAGGCTCGCGACGACGAACAGCGACAGTGCTGCTGCGGCGGCCCAATGCACGACCACCCACAGGGTGACGTTGTTGGCGATGATGTGCATTTGAAGGGCGAGGTCGGGATGAATCGGCCCGTGACCGACCAGGACGAAACCTAAGAGTACAGAAGCAATCGCAAGCCAGACGCCCGCGACCCGCATCCTGGTATCGGTACGTGACATCGCTTCCTCCTTTCATTGTGGCCGGATGTTTGCAGCGCGATCACCGAGTCCGTCCTGCAGTCTGCAGGCGAGTTGCGCCGAGGCGCCGCGCATCCATAGCCGACAGGTGCAAGCTTAGGCCGGAAGGGAAGGCGGCGCTTCGGGCGAACTACCCAATCGGCGCCGACGATGCATGGGTGATTCCACCCATTGCCGGGCACGCTCAGACTAGGCGGTGCTCGTAGGCCCAAGCGGTGGCGGCGGTGCGAGTGGGGACGTCGAGTTTGTTGAAGATATTGCTTGCGTGCCTGTCCACTGTCTTTCCGCTCAAATGCAGTTCGTTGGCGATTTCCTTGTTGGTTTTGCCAGAAGCGATCAGGCGGAGGACTTGCAACTCGCGGGCAGAGAGACCGCTGGCTTCCTCCGACCGCATGTCAAGCAGAGCATCGATGCGAGAAACGTCGGGCGTGGCACCAAGCTGCTGAAATACTGTCCGTGCTGCCTGCAGCTCCAGTGTCGCGCCGTCTTCGTCACCGAGGGCGCGGCATGCCAGGCCCATGATGACCCGTACGCGCGCTGCTTCGTATGGCGCGTCGACTTGCTGCCACTCCTCTATTGCCCGGCGCAGACAAATCGCCGCGGCCTGCGCTTCGCCTTCTGCCAGTTCCACCGCTCCCCGCGCGTGGGCGGCAAGGGCGCGCAACGGTTCGGTCCCGTAGCTTTCTGCAACGTCCGCCAGTTCGTGGCAGGCACGCCGTGCTTCCTCGATGTCGTCAGCCGCCAGCATGATCTCGACGTGAGCTGGCAGCAGCCGAATGCGCTTCACTTGGTCGGTCGTCGCGGCCATGACGCGCCGGGTTGCGGCCACAGCCGCATCGATGTGCCTTTCGGCCAACCGCAACAGGGCAAGGCCCGGCTGCGGTTCGAAGCCATATTGGCTTGCACTCCGATATGCCTGTTCGGCCGCTTCAAAGTCTCCACGGAGGCGGTGTACTTCCGCCAACTGGTACCACGCCCCAGCCGTATCTTTTCGATTATTTGACTGCGTCAAACGCTCCACGGCATGCTGCGCTTCGTCGATTGCGTCCTGCCATGCGCCGCTGAGCCGTTTAATTTCAGCGCGATGCATCAGGCAGGTGCCGCTAAAACTGATCAGCTGGGGCTGTTCCGAGCACCATCGCCCCAGAGCGGAAGTCCATTCGCGTGCGCGACCCAGAGCATGGACTTGCTGACACGCTTCGATCACGCTGCAGTAGATCAGGCCGGTAAGCAGCGGCGACAATTCGCCGGCCGTGACCGAAACCATCGCCTCATCGAGAAGCGCGAAACCTTCTGTGGTCCGCCGCTGACGTAACAGAACACGGCCCTGCAGGTGCCGCGCACAGGCAACGAGATCCGCATCCGCAAAGCGCTCGCCAATCTCGACTGCGCCGCTGGCCGCAGCGTAGGCTGCCTTAAGGTTGCCCGCAGCAAGATTCTGTTCGACGTGGGGCAGCATCAGGTAACCCTGTTCGACACAATCATGTGGCTCGCGTTCGAGCAGTCGATGGGCCCGTCCAAACCAGCCGGTCGCCGGAGCCATCTCCCCACGAAAGACAAGACGCAGGCCCAGCCAGAAGGCGCAGCGGGCGGCGCGATGGTATTCGCCAGCGTCGAGATATGCATGATGGGTTCGCTCCAAGGCCCGCAGGTGCTCCTCGTCGCGCCCGGTCAAATAGGCCGACATCGCCAGCCGTTCGAGATCATCCACAGCAAGCGGAGCCGTCTCATCGGCGTGCGAGAGGAACCTATAGGCGTCGCCCCACGCCCTTTCTTCGTAAGCCTCACGACCGTGAGCGAGCTGATCCGTCTCTTCCAGGGAGCCGCTGTTGCATTGCTGTCGATCTGAGCTGCCCATCCCATTGGCTCCGCAGACGAACAGAAATCCTAGCCATCAATGGCTACTTTCCGAGGCGGAGTATAGCATGCTCGAAAATGAATGAACGGAATGCACTTAAGCGCTCCGAATGAGAGCGTTCCGGACGACAGCAAACGGGTCGGATCGCGACGCTCATCGCACAAGATGCAAATGTCGTCTCATGACGCGACAAAGCCGTCCGACGACCTGCCGCGCAACGGGCCGACCTTATCCTCCCTCCTGAGCTTGCCATCTGCGGCCGGTGATCTGGCGCGATCTCTGCAGCAAGTGCTCGCTATGTTATCGGAGTAGGCTAGGCGCAACCAAAAGCTGCTACTTGCGAAACCTCGACGAGTGGTAGACCACCATCTCCTCACCCGCCTCTTCCGATTGTCAGTAGCCCACAACAAGTCAATGAAATCAAAAGCGATGCGTGCAGGTTCGCCATCTTGGACTTGGCTAACCGAGGGCACAAATAACCTCTAACACGTTGATAAATAACGACAATGGTGGGCCCGGAGGGACGTGGTCTTTTCAACAAAAACAACTACTTAGCGGGTGGTTAGCCCAACCATATCCTTCGTATGTTCTCGCATTTGGTGGCGAAACTAGTGACGACAACTCCGAATGAGGACCGGCTCAACAACAATGGAGAGAGGCCTAAGTCCGGCGGCTCAGTGTCAGAGGCGCGGACGAAACGTTCCAAGGAATGCCGAAACCATGTCCTGCTCGCCGGCGCATTGCCGGCTTATCGGGTATATTGGCTATGCTGACTTCCACTGTTTCCATTGTGAAGAGTTGTTAGAATCCCTTACGGCAAAGGTTTTCAAGATCGGCTTTTGCCATTCCCTCGATGCCGACCGCAGGAAGAATATCATTATCTGCCTTGAGATCGCGACCACAAGCTGCCGATAATATCGAAACTCCGGACTCGTGGAGTATCGCCGGTTTCCCCGTTAGCTTCCCCAGTAGTACGGTCGGCAGCAGTCCGAACGGAACATCCTCTAGAATATAGCGGCTTTCGATGGTTGTTGGGCCAAAGCCGCCACGGCCTTGGCGCTCCATCTCCTGGTTCATCTCCGAAACGGTTCCCATCGGAACATGGAACGACAGTGAAAAATGCTCTCTGACGGTGCGAACGGCGATGCTGAAATGGGCCGCGATGGCCAGCCGCTCGGCATCCAGAGCCTCGATAAGACGGCCGACGGCGGGAGTGACGTTTCCCCCCTGGCTCCATTGCTCGGCCTTCTCCATGCGTGTCAGGTTAAGAAGCGCAATACCTAGATGGTTTTGCGGGTTGAGGTTGCTGAGCGCGATCGCAAGCATCCCGTCGCGCTGGACGAAACGATCGCCGAACAAGGTCGTGCAAAGTTCGTGTCCTTGATCCTGGTAACTGAAAGGCAGCGTCGCCACGTCAAGCTTCTGGCGAATGGCGGTGACATGGACTTCGGTTGGTCCGAGCTGGCGGCCAGTCAATAGTGTTGTGCCCCAAACGACGATCGGCAACGAGACCTTGCGTTCGGCCAACCGCTTGGAGAGATAAAGCGCCGAGAACGAACAATGCGAACTGATGATGACCGGGATTCCATCAATCAGATGGGGGGCGGCGGCATCCATCACCATCTTGTGGCCGTAGGCCGGAAGCGCAATCACCACCACGTCCGCGTTGGCGACGGCATCCGTGCAATCCTTGGCAATGCGCACCAGCACCGTCGCGTCTATATCCCCTGTGGCTTTCAATAATTCACCCGCAGCCAACGCCCTGGTGCGCTGTCCCGACGGTGACCAAAGCGTTGGCGAATGTCCCGATCCTGCCAAATACGCGGCAAGGCCATAAGCAATTGCTCCGGCGCCCAGAATACTCACGCGCATAATATTCCTCCTGTTGCTGGCTTTGTGGTTCGAGAATCCTTGCCGTCGTCACACATGAAAGTTTTCATCAGGAGGTTCCGCAAGCCGGAGTCGCGTCTGCCGTCCTCGTCCGCCTCCGCCAGGGATTCCGGCTCTGAAGCCGGCCAAATGCACAAAGCCGCAACGAACATTAGTTTCCGCTTGACATATATCAAAAACGAATGAGACGATGTCAATCATACGGATTGCGCATGAAGGAGACCATGGAAACCCGGGACCTTCAGACTTTTCTTGCGGTTGCCGCCAGCGGCAGCATCACCAAGGCGGCTGACATGCTCGGGCGCTCCCAACCTGCGGTGACACGCACGATTCAGGATCTCGAGGCCGAGCTTGGCTTCGAATTGCTGCACCGGATCGGCCGACGGGTGCAGTTGTCTGAAGAGGGAGTCGCCTTTGAAGAGGAAGCGCGGCGCCTGCTGATGTCCTTCACCGAACTCGCAGCGCGAGCCAAAATGATCGCCGCCGGCAGGGGACGGATCCTGCAGATTGTCACAACATCTGCGATCGGGACCGGCTTGATCCCGACGGCCCTGGCCGAGCTCCAAGGTGCCGAGCTTCCACACGAGACGCATCTCGGGCAATTTCTTCCTTCGATCGTAGCCCAGGAGGTGCGCAGCGGACGCGCCGAGATCGGCTTTTCAAGCCTGCCGCTCGATACGCCCGGTCTGGATGTTCTACGGCTGTACTCGGCGCCTGACGTCGCTGCCGTGCGGGAGGACGATCCGCTGGCTGAACTTGATGTCGTGCCGCTTTCGGGTTTTGCCGGCCGCCGCGTCGCCACGCTGCTCAATCCACTGCGTTTTCAGTTGCACGTCGCCAAAGCGCTGGCGGCTCGCGGCATCGACACCGGCCCAGTGATCCGGACCAATACTGCCTATGGCGCGTTGCAGATCGTGCGTCAGACTGGGGTCGCGGCTGTCATCGATCCCCTCACGGCATACGGCGTGCCCCTGCCCGGTGTCGTCATTCGCCCTCTCGACGTAACCGTTCTCTTTTATTGGGGTGTTGTGGCTGCCTCAAACCGTCCCCTTCGTCCAGTTGCGCAGGCGCTGATGGATGCGGTCGAAGCGGTGGCTGAACGGTCGATCGCCGGTTTCAGGAAACTCGATCCAGCTTTGGCCGGCCAATTGGTCACCGATCCCGCCTCGGGCACAAATAACGGGACGGGAATATGAAGCATATTCCCACCCCGGCAGCATCGAGCGGCCTTGCCGCGCTGGAAGCCCAGCTCGCGCAGGATCTCGACTTTCTCGAGCTGCCCGCCAAGCCTTGGGTCCCCAAGCGCACGCACGATAGCGCCCCGGTCCGTGACGTCGTTGTCATTGGCGCCGGCATGTGCGGACTTGCTGCTACGGCAAAGCTTGTGCTGACCGGGATAACCAATGTCGTTGCCTACGATGCGGCTCCGGCCGGGCTCGAAGGACCATGGGTAACTTTTGCGCGTATGCAGACGCTGCGCTCGCCGAAAACCCTCCACGGTCCGTCGCTCGGGCTGCCGCAGCTCACGTTCCGGGCCTGGTTTACGGCACAATGGGGACCTGAGGCCTGGCAGTCGCTGGACAAAATCCCCAAGGGCCAGTGGATGGACTACCTGGTCTGGTACCGGAAGGTTCTTGGTCTGCCGGTGCGCAACAGCGTGCGCATGACCGGCGTCGCAGCCGTTGGTGATCTGATTGCAATCGATATCGAGGGCGCGGAAGCCGGCCGGGTTCTCACCCGTCGCCTCGTTCTGGCCACCGGTCGGTCCGGTCTCGGCGGTTTTGCCGTGCCCGATTTCCTCAGGGGCATCGATCGCGCCTATTGGGCCCATTCTGCCGACGACATCGATTTCGACGCACTGAAAGGTAAGCGTGTGGCGGTTATCGGCGCCGGTGCCTCTTCGATGGACAATGCCGCGACGGCGCTCGAGGCCGGAGCCGGCTCGGTCGACATGTTGATCCGGCGCAAGGAAATGCCGCGCATCAACAAGCTGACCGGCATAGGCAGCCAGGGCGTTGTACATGGCATTTATCACCTGCCCGATGCCTGGAAGTGGAAATTCTTCGACTATACCGCCTCGACCCAAACACCGCCGCCGCGTTCATCGACGCTTCGGGTGTCTCGTCGTGCGAATGCCCGGTTCTTTCTCGACTGCGGCATAGTCGCGGTAAAGGAAGATGCCGAAGGCCTTCTGGTCGAAACCACACAAGGGCCGATGCGCTACGATTTCATGATCGCGGCAACCGGCTTTTCAAACGATTTCAGCGACCGCCCGGAATTTGCAGCACTCGCCCCACACATCCGCACCTGGTCGGATGGCCGATATACACCGGATATGGGGCCGGCTCGTACAGGCATGTCGGAGGCGCCAGATCTCGGTCCCGCCTTCGAATTTCGCGAACACGTTCCCGGCTCCTGCCCGATGCTAGCACATATCCACTGCTTCAACGACGCCGCCATGCTGACCCACGGCAAGGTCTCCGGCGATATCCCGGCCGTCAGTGCCGGTGCCGACCGTCTGGTCCGCGGCATTGCCGCGTCGCTGTTTGCCGAAGATGTCGAAACCCACTTCGCCAATCTGATCGCCTACGACACGCCCGAGCTTCTGGGCGACGAATGGGTCGATTCAACACCCTTGCTGCATAAGGAGGCCGCGCTGTGATCGACGCAATGGACAAGGCCGCCGGTATTTCGCCGAACGATGCACTTTTCGCTGCGCGGCGGTTTCGGCCCGAATTTGTGCAAGGGGCGGAGGAATGTCGCCTCTCCGTCCTGCAGCCGGCAAACGATCAGGGGCTGGCGTCGAATTTGAGGGTTGCTCTGGCCCGTCGCATGGCCGCTCTGAATGCCGATCCCGTCCTGATGGCCGAATATGATGTGCAACTGGCCCAACTTGGTCCGACAGAGCAGCTCAGGGCATTGGCTCGGGGCGAAACGGATCTCGATGAGCCATTGGCGACCATCGCCCGTCACGTCGACCTGATCACGCTGATGCCGAAAAAGGCGGAGGCGAGCCACATCGCCCTCCTCGCTGCGGCCGGACTGAACAATCCTCAGATCGTCGCACTCTCCGAACTGATTGCGTTCGTCAATTTTCAGACCCGAGTGGCGACCGGTCTGCGATTGTTGAGGTTGGCATGATTTCCTCTGTTCGCCTGAAGCCGCTCAATTGGCATCCCCACATCGCACCGGTCGAGCTCTCCGAGGCCACGCCGGAACAGCTCGAAGCGATGAAGGTCACGCCATCGGCCAAGAAAGTTTCGGAGTATGTGCGCACCCTTGTGCATGATCCCGAGAGCTATCTTGCCCGCACCGTCTTGTTCAACGCGATCATGTATGTCGAAGGCGGGCTTGCCCGTCCCGACCGCGAACTTGGCGCATTGGGTGCCTCGATCGTCAATGGCTGCAAATTCTGCGCCGTTGTTCACGCCCGCCGCCATGCAGAGCTGACCAAGAGCGATGATGTGGTCACCGCGCTTTATCTCGACAAACCCGAGGCGCTCGGGCCGCGCGATGCGGCAATCTACAGCTTTGCCCGCCGTCTGTCGGCGGCGCCGTCGGAAGCAACGGTAGACGACATCGCCTCGCTGCGTGCCGTCGGCATGAATGATGCCGAGATCATCGACCTTGTCCACGCCATAGCGATCTTCGGCTGGGCAAACAGGCTGATGCACGTTCTCGGCCACGCGGAGAGCGGATGATGACGCCGCATACGGTCAAAGCAGTCCGTCCCCCACTCTGAAGGACCAACCAGAAATGCTTGAACTCAAAGATGTAAAGCTGTCTTACGGAAGCACGCAGGTCCTGAACGGCGTCAATCTCTCGGTAAAGCGGGGTGACGTGGTGTCGATCATCGGCCCCAGCGGCACCGGCAAGACCACGCTGCTGAAATGCATCAACTACCTGGCCAAGCCGTCGTCAGGAACCATCGCGTTCGACCAGATTCGGATGGACTACCAGCGCGCCGACAAGACCGCTGTCCAGGCGATCCGGCTTCGCACAGCGATGGTCTTTCAGCAGTTCAATGTCTTCAAGAACATGACCGTCCTCCAGAACGTGATGGATCCGCTGGTCGTCGTGCAGCGCAAGTCAACGGACGAGGCGCGTGAAATCGCGCTGCGAGAGCTTGACCGGGTCGGTCTCTCAGCGAAGCGGGACAGCTATCCGTCCCAGCTGTCGGGCGGCCAGCTCCAGCGCACCGGCATCGCGCGTGCGCTGGCGGTTCGTCCCAACGTGATGCTCTTCGATGAGCCTACGTCATCGCTGGATCCTGAACTCGTCGGTGAAGTTCTGAAGGTGATCAAGGATGTCACGTCGTCAGGGATCACTTCGCTGCTTGTGACCCACGAGATGCAATTCGCAAAGAACATCTCGAACCGGATCGTCTTCATGGATCGTGGCGTGGTTGCCGCCGATGGCAGTCCAGCTGAGATCTTCGATGCACCATCCAGCCCACGACTTGCTCAATTCCTGCAGTCAGAACTCGCTTTTCAATAGCTCAACAAGAAGGGAACCTAAGAAATGTCTGCAATCACATCCAGTTTTTCCCGTCGCGCTGCCCTGGCTGTTGCCGGCGGCATCGCAATTGCTCTTGCAACCGCGGGGATCAGCAATGGTCAGACCGTTCGCACGATCAAGATCGCGACGTCTGCCGAATCCAAGCCGCTGGCATGGGGCGCGATCGGCGTAGAGCCGCAAGGCTATGAACCCGATCTTCTGAGAGCGATCAACGCAAAGCTGCCGCAGTATAAGTTCGAAATGGAAGGTGTTTCGGATATCGCGCAGGAAACCGGCCTCGCCACGGGCAAGTACGACATCGCCGTCGGTGGCTACTACAAATCCCCTGAGCGCGCCAAGCAGTTCTTCATTCCGGAAAACCCCATGGGCGCCAGCCTGATGAAGATCTACAGCAAAAAAGGCAGCGGCATCAAGGAAATGAAGGACCTGGTCGGCAAGAGGATCGTTCCGACCACGGCCGGCGGCGGCACCTACAAGTTCATCATGAACTGGCAAAAAGAAAATCCACAATACAAGCTTGATGTTACGGCATCGAGCGCCGGTATTCCCTATCCCAACCGACTGGACGAAGTTCAGAACGGCAAATTCGACGCGCTTGTTCTGCCTTCGAATCTCGGTGAGCAGACCGTCATCGAGGAAAAGAAGCTCGATATCGTGGCGTCCGATCCGGTCTTCAGCAACAACACCTACATGCTGATTCATAGGTCGGACGAAAACAAGGTTTTAGCCGACGATGTGAACAAGGTTCTCAAGGAATTAAAAGACGATGGCACGATCGAAAAGCTCTCGCAGAAATGGTTCGGCGAGGACATCGTCAAATACATGAAGTAACAGGACCTTTTCCCAACCATGTAGCGATAGCCAGCGGTAAGGCTGAATTGCAAGAAGGAGCGTTTCAAAGTGGATGTTTCTGCTATGATTCCCGAGTTGCTCTCGGCGTTGCCGCTGACTCTCGCCATCACCGTTACGGCCATGGTCGTCGGCTTTTGCTTGGCTCTCGTCGCGACAACACTCCGAGTTCAGAGGATACCGGTGATCAGTCACCTGACTGACCTCTACGTGTCCTATGCCCGGAGTGTTCCCGTCGTCCTGCAGTTATTCGTCGCGTTCTACGGGCTGCCCTTGTTGGTGATCCTGTTCGGCGCCGAGGATTTTATTTCTGCAACGATCGCTGCGATGGTGGGGCTGAGCCTCTATCATGGAGGGTATCTGTCGGAAGTCATGCGACCTGCATACCTGGCCGTCGATCGCGGCCAGCATGATGCGGCCGACAGTCTGGGATATACCTTCCGACAGAAGATCACCCGCGTAGTCGGCCCGCAAGCGGTGCACTTCGCATTGCCGGGCTATGGAAACGCCATCATCTACCTGATCCATAACGTTGCGCTGGTCATGTACATCGGGGCAGCGGATGTGATGGCGACCGCGCACTTGATCATGGAGCGCGACTATAACCAGTACCAGTTCGAAACGTACCTCGTGCTGGCGGTTATCTATTCGCTGATGTGCCTCGTCGCGTGGCTCATCGTGCGCTTCTTCGAGCTTCGCTCGCCAATGCAAACGCCAGAGGCGACGACAACAGCTCAGATCAAGAACGCGGCCGTCGCGAGCGTGTGACGTAAGGGGTAATCCGACCATGTTTGATACCGATATTCTGCTCCAGGACTCGCAGGAAATTCTGGGCGCCGTACCCGTGACGCTCGGCATGGCTTTCACGATTTTCATCCTGTCCACGATCGTCGGCAGCCTTTTTGCGCTCGTCGAACATAGGCGGATCCCCGTGCTGCGACAGCTCATCATGGCCTATAAGGTCGTCTTCAAAGGCGTTCCGATGGTGATCGTGATTTTCCTCGCCTATTTCGGTCTGCCCCCGGCATTCCAGTTCCTGCTCTCGTTGCTCGCGATCAACTTCAACGCCCACGAAACGCCCAACTGGGTAATCCTTGTCATTGCAGTCACCGGCTGCGTTGCGGCGTTCCAAGCGGAAATCATCAAAGGAGCCCTGAACGCCTTCGACACCGGTCAGTCGGACGCCGCCCATTCGCTCGGCTATACAAGCGGCCAACTGTTCCGACGGATCCTATTTCCCCAGGTGGCCCTCACCGCAATTCCCGACCTGACAACCTCGATGATGGTCATCATGAAGGCGCTTTCCCTCGGGTTCGCCATCGAGGTTGTCGATATCTTCGCCCAGTCCCAATTGACCGCCGCGCTGAACTACTACTACCTAGAAGCCTTCGTGATTGCCGTCGTGATCTACATGGTGATTGCCTATATCGTCACCCAGATTGCCGACAGGCTGGAGCAGGCGCTGAGGGTGCGGACGTGATAAGGATGCGGGATAGAATCGCCAAGCTTCGGATATCGAGCCGCACCTGGGAGACAATTCTTTCGGAGATGAAAAGCTTGAGGAGAAACCCGAGTAGCCGATGTATGTACAGATGATTTTGGTGCGATTTGATTGACCGCATTGTTTGCGCTGCTGGCTGGCTTCATGCCGACTGGAGCCACTGATCGCCCCGACGCAACGTTGCGCATGTACCGACGATAGCGGCAACCCGTAGGAAGATCAGCTTCTCCTCAACTGAAACGCGCGTTCGATTCCGTTTATGTCTCCCATTTGCGCAGCAAATCGACCGGCGGTCCTCGGAAGCCCACCATAAATCAACAATATCAATGCGCTACTCGAAGGTTCGCCAGCTATGACTTGGCTAACTGAGCCAAAATATAGCGCTAAACCATTGATAAATAACGACAATGATGGGCCCGGAGGGAGTTCCAAAAGCCCCGGGCTGTCCTCCCGATCTCCTCGATACGTTCTGTAGCTTTCCTTGGGCTGCCAAAGTTGGCGGCGGCCCTGAGCGCTTTCGATGCTGCTACACGGCATTTACTGCCGCGTTCCCTTCAAAAACAACTCCATGCCCGGCCACGACCGTATCCTCGGGGACCACGAGCAAATCCCTTAAGCGCTGATGGAACCGACACTTGACAAATTGGCGGTCGTCCGACACGTTCTTAACAAAAGGCACAACAAACTTACAAAAGTTCAAGTTGGCACAATCTGGCCGATAGGGAGAAGGCCGATGCATCTCGGTCACCGAGCGGAGACTTGCGCGTGAGCAGCGCAGCCCTCACGCGGCCGACCTCCAGGTGGGCGCTACCCCGGTTCATGACGGCCGAGCATCCTTTCCCCTGGCTTGCGCCAATCACGGTGATGCTTCTCGTTTTCGGCATCTATCCCCTCGCCTATTCGGTCTGGCTATCGTTTCACAAACGCAATGTCGTCTCCCGGCAGCTTGACTTCGCCGGGCTCCACCAGTGGACGCGCGCCTTCTCGGATGCGCGTATGTGGTATTCGCTGGAAACCACGCTGATCTACACCTTCGTCGCGCTTGCGGTTCAGCTTGCGCTCGGCATCCTCATCGCGCTTCTGCTTGACACCGATCGCAAAGGTTACGGGGTGCTGCGGGCGCTGATGACACTGCCGCTGGTGGTGCCGCCTGCGGTGACCGGAATGATGTTCCTGCTGATGCAGGACGGCTCTTTCGGCGTCCTGTCGTTCTACCTCTATGCCGTCGACCTGATCTCGCCGGCGCAGCCGATCCTGACGCAGCCCGGAACCGCATTGGCGGCGATCCTGCTGGCAGACATATGGCAATGGACGCCGTTCATGGTGCTCATCATCCTGGCAGGGCTCAGGGCGCTGCCGAAGGAACCTTTCGAAGCCGCGGCGATCGACGGCGCCAGCGGCATCCAGACGTTCTTGCGGCTCACATTGCCGATGCTGCGCAAGGTGATAGCGGTCGCGGTGCTGATCCGCGGCGTCGATCTCTTTCGCATCTACGACTACGTCTACATCATCACCGCCGGCGGGCCTGGCACGGCCACCGAGACGCTTTCATTCTACGCTGGCCGTATCTACTTCACCGGAGACTTTCCCTATGCGGCGACCCTGTCGCTGATCGTGCTCGTCGTCTTGATCGTCGTGTCGAACCTGTTCGTCAGGCTGTTCAAGGTGAGGTTCTGATGGAACCGTCGCGCGCCCAAACCATCGCCCGTGACGTGCTCGCCGTCCTGGTGGTGGCGATTTTCATGTTCCCGATCGCGTGGTGGGCGCTGTCGTCCATCAAACCCTATTCGGCGATCTTCGACCGCAGCGGACCGGTCTACGTCGATTTCACGCCGACGCCGGACAATTACCGTGTGACCTTGCTTGGCGTTTCGCGCGTCGACATCGGCATGGAACAGGGCGGCGAGGCGGCCGGGGTCATCAAGGGTGGCGCCAGCTCCTACGATTCCCGCCAGTCGCTGCTCGACAGCGCCGTCATAGCCGTCGGATCGACGGCGCTGACGCTGCTGCTGGCCACTCTGGCCGCCTATTGCCTGTCGCGAATGCAGTTCAGCGGCCAGCAGTCCTTCCTGTTCTGGATTCTCTCGCAGCGCTTCATGCCGCCAATCGCGATCGTCATTCCGATCGTTTTCATGTTCCGGGATCTCGGCTTGCGCGATACCTATACGGGGCTCATCCTTGTTCACAGTTTGATCAACCTGCCGCTGGCGGTTTTGCTTTTGAAGTCGTTCTTCGACGATGTTCCGCGCGAGGTTGATGAAGCGGCGCTGATTGACGGCGCGACGCGCTGGCAGACGTTCCGACGCGTGGTCCTTCCCATGGTCAAGGGCGGCATCGCTGCGACGGCCGTGCTGTGTTTCATTTTTTCGTGGACCGAGTTCCTGCTCTCACTGTTCCTGACAACGTCGATCCGCACTGTGCCGGTGAAGATCTCGACCTTTGTCACCTCGACCGCGACCGAGTGGGGCTACATCACAGCGCTCGGCACGTCCGCGATCATACCCAGCTTCATCTTTATCCTGCTGGTTCAACGGCATCTGGTCCGCGGCCTCACCCTCGGATCTCTGAAGGAGTGAGGCGCAGACGAGAAGAACGACGACAAAACCGCAACGGAGGAACGATCATGAGCTTCAGTGAACACGACAAGAAGACATTCGTCACCGATACCTGCAATGACTTTACGGCGCGCCGAATAACCAAACGCGACTTCATGAGGAAGATGGCGCTCGCTGGTGTCGGCTTTTCCGCCTTCGGATCGGCCATGCTAGGTGGCGGCCGCACCAATCGGGGGATGCTGGGGCTCGGGGTTGAAGAAGCCCGTGCCCAGGACGCCGATATGCTGAAGTGGCTGGCCGATGTCGGCAAACCATATGCCGGCACCAAAATCCGCTACACTTCGGAAGCGACGCCGCCAACGATCGTTGCCAACCAGCTTGTCGCGGGTGAATTCACCAAGGCAACCGGCATTGAGGTGGAAGTCGAGATCGTGCCGCTGGAGCAGGTTCTCGCCAAAGCCACGCAAGACGTGCAGGGCCAGCTTGGCACCTACGACGTCTACTATCTCGACCAGTCCTGGATGGCGACATTTGCACAGGATGTCGTCGATCCGCGCGAGTATTATGACCAGAACAAAGAACTGGCGATGCCCAACTTCGACTGGGACGATTTCTCCAAGCCGCTGGTCGACGGCATCGCCATGTACAACGGCAAACAGTGCGGAATTCCATTCGATATTCCGATCTTCATCCTGATGTACCGCAAGGATCTTTTCGACAAACACAATATTGCGCTGCCGACAGATCTCGACGCCTACCTCAAGGCCGTGCAGGCGCTCACAGAGGCAGAAAAAAGCAACGGCATCTTCGGCACAGCGTGCCAGGCGAAGTCCGGCCACTATTCGCTGGAATGCGACTGGACCTTCGCATTGTGGGGCCATGGCGGTTCGATCTTCAACAAGGACAAGAAGTTTGTCGGCAATGACGAGCGCGGCGTGGCCGGACTGCAATTCTATCAGGAGCTGGTCAAAAACTCGCCGCCCTCGGCGACGACTTGGACCTGGGACGGTCAGGGACAGGCGTTGACACAGGGTCAGGCCGCCATGGCAATCACCTGGGGCGAGGATTTCCCCGGCTTCGACGCCAACGATTCCAAGGTCAAAGGCCTGTTCGAGGCCCTGCCCGCGCCCAAGGAGGTTCCTGGCCGCCGCGCCGCCGCCGATTGCGGCTTCAACGAAATCCCGGCCGTCGGCCACCAAGGTGGCTCGACGATCTCGCTGTCGCAATATTCCAAGAACAAGGAAGCAGCATGGCTGTTCATGCAGTGGGTCTGCTCGAAGGATGTGATGGCGCGGGTATCGACGCTCGGCGGCGGCGCCTCGCCGATGCGCAATTCCTCTTTTACAGATCCTCGGGTCAAGGCGAAGGCTGTTGTCGGGCCCGGAACGACACGCCATTTCGAGGCGATCAAATACACTATCGACAACCAGATGGGATCGGAGCCGGACATGCCGATCTGGGCGGATCTGTCGAACAACGACATCCCGGTTGAACTCGGCAAATTGCTTACGGGCCAGGACTATGGCGGCGACGCCAAGGCATGCCTGGATGCCATTGCCGGCATTGTCGACGGCAAAGTCAAGGATGCCGGTCTTTAGCGGGTAGTCGGTGATTTGGGCGAAGGCGGCTTCGACCGCCCTCGCTCTTTGGCAATGTGGCGGCAATGGTTCCGGATCTCGTCATCGGCATCGATTCCTCGACCTCGGCAACCAAGGCGATCGCCTGGGACCGCAATGGTCTGGCCGTGGCTGAAGGTCGTGCGCCGCTTGCAATGTCGAACCCGCGTTCGGGCTATTTCGAGCAGGATCCGGCCGAATGGTGGGCCTCGACGGTCACGGCGCTTCGTTCTGTCGCGGCAACAGTTTCGCCCGCACGCATTGCCGCCCTTGCGATTGCCAACCAACGCGAGAGCTTCGGCCTTTTCGACGAGGAGGGCCAGGCGGTCGGGCCCGCGACCCTCTGGCTCGATGAGCGCGCCCGTGGGAAAGCACGCCGCTTCGGCGAGAGCTTCGGCGCGGCACGCGTCCACGCAATATCCGGCAAGCCGCTGGACGTCATTCCTTGCCTTTACCGCATGATCTGGTTTCGCGAGGAAGAGCCCGAGATTTTTGCCCGCGTGGAGCGAATGGCCGAAGTCCACGGTTATCTGGTCTTTCGCTTGAGCGGCCGGTGGGTGACGTCCACCGCATCCGCCGACCCGATGGGCATACTCGATATGCGAGCTATGGACTGGTCGAACGAAATACTCGCCGCAGCGGGCATCGCCCGGCGCATGATGCCGGACCTGGCAAGGCCCGGCACCGTTCTGGGCCAACTGACTTCGGAAGCGGCCATTTCGACCGGCCTGCGCGAGGGCACGCCGATCGTCGCCGGCGGCGGCGACGGTCAATGCGCCGGAACGGGCGCTGGTGTGTTGCAGCCGCGATGCGCTTACATCAACCTCGGCACGGCGGTCGTCTCCGGCAGCTTCGGCACGGACTACGTCCACGACCAGGCCTTCCGCACCGAGACGGCGGTCGCCGATGACGGCTATATCTATGAGACGTGCCTTCGCGCCGGCACTTTTCTCGTCGACTGGATGGCGCGCGAAATGCTTGGCGTCGATCTGCATGGCGCAAGCGATGCTCTGGAGGCGCTCGAGGCCGAAGCCGCTGCGAGCCCGATCGGCGCAGGCGGCATAATGCTCCTGCCCTACTGGCAGGGCGTCATGGACCCGCACTGGGATAGCGCGGCCCGTGGTGTGATTGCCGGGCTATCCGGCTCCAGCCGCCGCGGCGACATCTATCGCGCCGTGCTGGAAGGCATAGCGCTGCATCAGGCCGCGACAAGTCAGCGGGCCGCTGCGGCTGCCGCCCAGACCATCGACCAGTTCATAGCCATCGGTGGAGGAGCGAAGTCCGACCTGTGGATGCAAATTCTGGCGGATGCACTCGATCGTCCCATAAAGCGTTCGACGACGGTGGAAGCCTCCTCGCTTGGCGCGGCGATGGCGGCGGCAAAGGGCGTGGGCTGGTTTTCCACCATCGCCGAAGCGTCCTTGGCAATGGCCAGCGAGCCGGCCAAAACCTTCGAACCGGACACGAGACGGGCCGAGCTCTACGCCGAACTTCTTGCGATCCATGCCGATCTTTGGCCAACGCTTTCAGCCTGGAACCAGCGCCTCGCGGCCTTCATGGGGGCCGATCATGGCTGAAACGACCAACTGGAACGCGTTGATCGAGGACGTTGTCGCGGGACGCTGGACAGATCCCAAGACCGGCGCGGCCACGATCCTGCCGTTCCAGACGATCGAATTGCTGGAGACGACGGAGGGCCGCGAGGCGGATCTCGTTGCGCCCCTGGCGCTAGGCAGCCGCATCGCAGTTGTGTCCGATATCAACACCGTCGATGTGATGGGCCGGCGCGTCGCGAAGGCGCTGCGTGCCATCGCCAACATCGACGAAATCGTGCTGCCTGACGGACTCGACTGCGATGAGGCAACGATCCAGATGGTCAGAGAGAAGACGCGTCATGCCGACGGGGTCGTCGCCGTCGGGTCCGGCGTCCTCAACGACAGCTGCAAGCATGCAACCTTCCTCGACGAGCGGCCCTATGCCGTCTTCGGCACGGCCGCCTCGATGAATGGCTACGGCGCGTCGACAGCATCGGTGACCTTGGCCTCCGGGCTCAAGATCTCGCTGCCCTCGCACGCGCCGCGGGGCATCTTCCTGGACCTTGGCGTGTCGGCTGCAGCACCCGCCTGGCTCAGCGCCGCCGGGCTTGGCGACAGCCTCTGTCGTCCCACCGCCCAGATCGATTGGTGGGCTTCGCATCGGCTGTTCGACACCTACTATTCTGCCGTGCCCTACCTGCTGCAGGCGGGCGATGAGGAGCCGATGCTGGCCAATGCGCCTGGCCTTGCCAGGCACGACATCACCGCCGTCGGGCATCTCCAGCGCGTCCTAACGCTGTGCTCGATGGGTGTGTGCTTCGCCGGCGTTTCCCATCCTGGATCCATGGGAGAGCACCAGATTTCCCATTGGGTCGACATGTTCGCGCAAGACCATCATCCCGGCACCACGCACGGTCAGCAGGTGGGGGTTGCGTCGATGGTCATGGCGCGTCTGCAAGCGCGGCTGCTCGACATGGACGAACCGCCGCAGGTGAAGCCGACCGCCATCGACGAGGCGGCGATGCTGGCCCGCTATGGCGCGCAGCTCGGACCACTTTGCATTGCCGAGATGAGGAAGACGGCTCTCGACGTCCGCCAGACGGAAATCTTCAACCGCAGGCTTGCGGAAATCTGGCCGGCGCTGCGCCAGGAGGTTCGGCCGATGGCGATGCCGGTCGCCCGCATGGAGGCAGCACTCAAGGCTGCGGGGGGGCCGGTCACCGGCGCGGAACTAGGCCTGCCGCGCGCGCTTTGGCACGATGCCATTCGCTATTCGCGGGAAATCCGTGGCCGATGGTCCTTTGTCAATCTGGCCGCCGATGCAGGGCTGCTGGAGGAGTTTCTGGAGAGCGAATGGTGAGACCGCATCCGACCGTCGCCAATGACTCGCATGGCGAAAGTTGAACCCAACCGGCAAGGGCAATCGAAGGATAACAATTTATGGCGTCTGTCACCATCAGCAACATAAAGAAAGACTATGGCGCCCTCTCGATTATCGATGGACTCGATCTCTCGATCGAGGATGGCCAGTTCGTCGTTCTGTTGGGGCCGTCCGGGTGCGGCAAGTCCACACTGTTGCGCATGATAGCCGGTCTCGAGCCCATCACGTCCGGTGAGATCACGATAGGAGACAGGGTCGTCAACACACTTCATCCCAAAGACCGCAATATCGCGATGGTCTTCCAGAATTACGCGCTTTACGCGCATATGACCGTCTTCGACAACATGGCGTTTTCCATGCAGTTGAAGAAACGCCCCAACGAAGAAATCAAACAGAAGGTCGGATGGGCGGCATCGATCCTCAATCTGACCCCTTATCTGGAACGGTATCCCCGCCAGCTTTCGGGCGGCCAGCGGCAACGCGTCGCCATGGGTCGCGCTATCGTGCGAGACCCAACTGTCTTCCTGTTCGACGAGCCGCTGTCCAACCTCGACGCCAAGCTGCGCGTGCAAATGCGCACGGAAATCAAGGAGCTCCACCAGCGGCTGAAGACCACCACCGTGTATGTCACGCATGACCAAATCGAGGCCATGACCATGGCCGATGTCATCGTCATCATGCGCGACGGCCAGATCGAGCAGATCGGGCGCCCGCTTGATGTCTACGATCGCCCGGCAAACCTCTTCGTCGCCTCCTTCATCGGCTCGCCCGCAATGAACATGTTCCATGGCGAGGTGGCTTCCGAGCGCGACGCCTGGGTGGTGCGGACCGACGAGCTATCCCTCCCGCTTCCGCCAGAGGCTGCGGTCCGGCCCGGCCAAAAGGTGATCTATGGCATTCGGCCCGAACATCTTCGACCTGTGGCAGACGGGCGCGGCATCCCGGCGAGAATTACGGTTGTCGAGCCGACTGGCCCCGAAATCCATATCTTTGCCGCCATGGGCAACATTGCGATCTGCTCGGTGCTGCATGACCGCATGGAGCTCTCTCCTGGAGCTGTGATCCACCTGGAGCCAGCGCCTGAGCGAATCCACCTGTTCGACCAAGGCAGCGGCGAGCGGCTGGACAAGGAAAGAAGCTGAATGGCGAAGATCATTATCCTCGGCGCTGGCGTCATGGGCTCTGCGATGACGCTTCCGGCCGCTCACGCGGGTAACCGCATCACTCTTGTCGGCACCCATCTCGACGAGGAGATCGTCAGCTCTGTGGCCGACACAGGTCATCACCCTCGCCTCAACATCACTCTGCCTGACGCGGTAGCCGCCTGTTCCTGGACCGAATTCGGGACGGCGATGAACGATGGAGCCGACCTGCTTGTACTCGGCGTCTCGTCGGCCGGCGTTCCTTGGGCGATCGACCGCATTGCTGAAAGCATCAAGTCGCCCATGCCGATACTTATGATTACGAAAGGACTCGCCGCGAGCGACGAAGGCATCGAAATCCTGCCGCATCTGCTTGCCCGCGAGATTGAGCAACGTACTGGCTTGTCGATCTCGGTGATGGCCGTCGGCGGACCTTGCATTGCCGGCGAACTGGCCGCACAGCGCGATACCTCCGTGATCGTGGCTGGGCACGATCCCGACCAGCTGGCCGCGGCGTCACGCATCCTGCGCGCGCCTTTCTATCATGCGCGACCATCATCCGATCTCATTGGCGTCGAGATCTGCGCCGCTTTCAAGAACTTCTATACACTCGCCGTTGGGGCTCCCGTCGGGCTGCTTGAGCGAGACGGCAAGGCGCCCAACGGTGCGCTCATGCACAACCTTGCCTCGTCGCTTTTCTCGCAGTCCCTCGCCGAGATGGCGATTCTGGTCGAAGCTCTGGGTGGAAAAATCGAAACAGGGCTGGGGCTGGCCGGCTCCGGCGATCTTTATGTGACCTGCCAGGCGGGCCGTAACGGTCGCATGGGACGCCTGCTCGGCCGCGGCCTGCCCTATTCCGTGGCGAAGCGCGAACATATGAGTTCGGACACGGTTGAGGGGGCGCAACTGGCGCTGGACCTTGGTCAGGCTTTGAAGAATATGATGGGCCGGGGTGTACTTCCCCATGATCGCCTGCCGCTGACGACTGCCATCATCGACGCGATTTGCCATGATGCTCCGCTGGTTTTGTCCTTCGACCGCTATCATCGAGGCTAGCGGAGCCGGGGAAACTCGATTGATGCCTCATATCGATGAGCACATGGCTCGGCCGAGCCCGCTCTGAACCCGCTGCCGCGGAGTGGACAGGATGATCTGATGGAGAAACCAGCACGAAAGAAACGCGACGGCCGCCAAGCCGTAACGAGTTCCGTCACGGCCGATCGCGAGGAAGGGCTGCTCGTGCGCGCCGCCTGGCTTGCTTATGTCGGTGACCTCACCCAGGCGCAAATCGCCAAGTCTCTTGGCCTGACCCGCCTTCGCGTCAACCGGATGCTGGCGCATGCGCGCCAGCGGGGGATCGTTCAGATTCGCATCAATTCCAAGGTGGCGAACTGCATCGAGTTGGAGAACCGGCTGCGGGACGCCTATGGTGTCTCGGATCCAATCGTGGTCCCGACACCGCCGGATCCTGCTCTGGTGCCACAGGTCATCGCAGCCGCCGCCGGCGAAGCCCTGTCGCTTAGAATCCGTGACGGGATATCGGTGGGCGTGGGATGGGGGCGGACGCTCCAGCTCAGTCTGCGGTCGGTGACCGTGCGCCCGGTCAAAGGAATGTCGATCGTTTCCCTGCTTGGCGGGCTCACACGTGGATCGGCGATCAACATCTACGAGATCGCTTCCCGGCTCGCGGCGCTCTTCGACGCGGAATGCTTCTACATCGCAGCACCGGTGTTCACGGATACCGAGGCCACACGCGATCTGCTTATGCGCCAGTCAATTCTGGAAGATGCTTTCACCCATGCCCGCGACGTTGACGCCGCTTTCGTTTCGGTAGGCGCGGTGCACAAGGACGCCACCATCTTTCGGATCGGACTGGTAGGGGACGATGATCTCAGATCGCTCCGCCAAGCCGGAGCTGTCGGCGATATTTGCGGCCACTGGATCGGCGCCGACGGACAACTGGTCGATCACCCGCTAAACAGTCGCGTCATCGGCCTCGCCCCCGAACATCTGCGCGACGTCGACACTGTGATCCTGCCCTCCGGCGGCCTCGACAAGGTTCCGGTGCTGCGCGCCGTGTTGCGCTTGGGTGTCGTCGATGTGCTGATCACCGACGAGAAAACCGCTGAGGCGATCCTTACGGAAAAGCCGTAGCGCAGACTGATCTCCACCAGCAGAGTGGCTCGCGAGTGATTGCTTCTTCACGTCACAGCACCTCGTGGATTTCCTCGATCGAAGTCTCGCCGATCGGCTTGTCCAGAACGATCTCTCCGCGCGCCATCGCCACGACCCGGTCACAGCATTCGAAAACATGATGCATGTTGTGGCTGATGAAGACGCTAGTGATGTTCTGGGCCTTGAGGCCACGAACGAAGCCGATCACCTTTCGCGTTTCCTTCACCGAGAGATGGTTGGTTGGCTCGTCGAGAATCATGACTTTCGACTTGAAGTGCATGGCCCGGGCGATCGCCACGCCTTGGCGCTGGCCGCCCGACAGTTCGCCGACCAGCGCGTCGGGCGACCGCAGATGCAGGTCGACGTCGGCGATCGCCTTGACGCTTTCGTCACGCATGCGCTTCTGGTCCAGGATGCCGATACCGAAAACCGAACCCTTCACCGGCTCGCGTCCGATGAAAACGTTGCGGGCGATGGTCATGGTCGGGACCATGGAATTGTACTGGTAGATCGTCTCGATGCCGCGTTCCATGGCGTCGCGCGGGTTAGAGAAGCGGACCGGTTCACCTTCGATCCTGATCTCGCCGCCATCGGGCTTTTGGGTGCCTGAGAGGATGTTGATCAGCGTCGATTTGCCGGCGCCATTGTCGCCGACGAGGCCCAGTGCCTCGTCGGGATAGATATCCAGCGTAACGTTTTTCAAGGCGTGGACGCCGGAATACCATTTCTGGAGTCCCTTGATCGCGATGATGGGGGCCGCCATGATCAGGTCTCGACCTTCATTGCCCTGCCCCGCTTTCGAAGCCATGCGTTCATGACGACCGCGAAGATAGTCAGAAAGCCGATCGCCATCTTGAACCAGTTGGCGTCAACCTGGCTCAGCACCAGTCCGTTGTCGATGACGCGGATAAGGGCAGCCCCGATGATGCCGCCGAAGATGGTGCCGATGCCACCAGTCAACGAGGCGCCACCGATGACGGCAGCCGACACGGCCTGCAGCTCCAGCCCCTCGCCGATCGACGGCAGCGGGGCGCCGAGCCGCATCACCTGAATGGTACCGGCAAAGCCGGCGAGCACCGAACAGATCATGAAGCAGGCGACCTTCACCCGGGCCGTCGGGATGCCCATCGATTGCGCGGCGGGCAGAAAGCCGCCGGTGGCGCGCACCCAGTTGCCGAAATTCGTGTGCGACAGGAGCACGGTCACCAGGATTGCCACGGCGAGAAACCAGAAGAACGACATGCGAAAGAGGTCGCCCGGTCCCACATAGACCGTAAACAGCCATTTGGGCAGAGCGTTAGCTGGTATGACAGGAGGGAAGCCGCCGGAGATTACCACCGTCAGCGAACGCGCGATGAACAGCATACCAAGCGTGGTGATGAAGCTTGGTATCGCGAAACGAATCGTTATGAACCCGTTGAAAAAGCCGATGAGGGCAGCGATCGCGAGGCCGGCGGCAAAGGCCGGCGCGAACGGAACGCCTGCCGCGAGCATCACCGCCATGGTCATCGGGGTCAGCGCAAAGACCGAGCCCACCGAAAGATCAAACTCACCGCATATCATCAGCAGGGTCACGCCGATCGCGACCAGCCCCATTTCGGGCAGCAGCCCAAGCATTCCGCGAAGGTTCTGTGTGTTCAAAAATACGCCGTTCGAGCGAATCTGAAAGACGATGAGGAGCAGGAGCAGGAACACGACCGCCGCAAGCTCCGGCTTCTCCAGATAAATCTTCATCAAACGCTTCATCATTCGCTCCGGCTCGGGATCGTTTCCGCTGGTTATCGCATCGGCAAAGGGGATGGCGGCAGTCTGTCTTCTACCGCCCTTGACGGGGAAGATGCCGCTGGAGGATGGGGACGGAGCCAACGCCCAAGACCGTGTTGCCTGGCCCTCCCCCTTGTCCAGCCGACCTCTCCCCGTAAGAACGAGGAGAGGACGCCGGCTTCGTGCCTACCGCACGCCCTTTGCGGCCAGTTCCTTGAGCTTTGGCACGTCTTCCTTGACGATGATGCCCTTGCCGGTGTCGATGTCTGCCGGCAGCAGACCGACGTTCTTGGCGAGATAGGCTTCCATCACCGGCATGAAGCCCTGCATGTAGGGCTGCTGGTCGACCTGGACCTGGATATAACCCGCTTCCATCTGTTGCAGGACTTCCGAGACGATATCAAAGCCGCCCATCAGCACCTTGCCCGGCTCGATGCCGCGATCGATCAGTACCTGGGCGACGTAGGCATGCCAAAGGCCGGTGTCGAAATACACCGTGGTGTCCGGGTGGGCAGACAGATAGGCGCCAACACGATCGGCGACGACGGCGCCATCTGTGCCGGTGTCGAGCCGTTCAATGACCACTTCGCGTCCGCCATTCGCGGCCTTGTATTCCTCAAGAAACTTCATGACGCCGGCAGCGCGCTGTTCCGACCAGTTCTGACCGGGCGCGGAGACGCCGACGAGGGCCCTGATCTTGCCTTCCTTGGGGAAGAACTCGGACATCTTCTTGCCGAGTTCGTAGCCGGCGGGAATGAAGCCCTGGCCGATGAAAGCCTGGCGGGCATTGCCGGCGGCTCCCTCGGTGTCGTCGACATTGGATGCGATGACCGTGACGCCGGCAGCGCGGGCGTCGGCGATGATCTGGTCGAAGGCATTGTTGTCGACGATCGAGGTGATCAGCGCGTCCGGGTTTGCCGCGAGCGCCGCCTGCATGTTGGCCGATTGTTGCTCGATCGAGCCTTCGGTCTGCGTGAAGACCATCTGGCAATTGGCCTGGATCTTGGCGCAGGCGTCGTCAAACCCCTTCTTCACAGCTTGCCAGAACGGGTTTGACGCCGACGAATGATGTGTGAAGACGATTTTCATCGGCTCCTGCGCGCGTGAGCCGATTGCCGAGCCTCCAGCCAGTACTGCTCCCAAGGCTGCCGAGATAAGTAGCTTCTTCATGGTTCTCCTCCTCCGTAGAAAGCTGCTTCAGGTTCATTTTCAGAGAGTCGATGCGTCGGTCACCCGTCGAAGCGCCGTGAAGGCGCGATCGAGCTCCGGGTTCAGTTCCATGCCGAGGCCCGGTCCGGAAGGCACGGTGATCATGCCGTTCTTCACCTGCGGCAAAGCGGTCACAAGGTCGCGGTACCAGGTCTTGTAGAAGGCCCTGACACTCTCCTGGACGAGCGCGTTCGGCGCATTGAGCGCCAGGTGGGTCGATGCGCCGAGCACAACTGGACCGGTGCAGTCGTGTGGCGCGACCGGCAGGTGCCATGCTTCAGCCATGGCAGCGATCTTGCGCGCCTCCGAGAGCCCGCCGCACCAGCTGATATCGAGCATAATGACGCCGGCCGCCCCGGTCTCGAGAAGGTCACGGAAGGCCCACCGGGAACCGAGCGTCTCCGAAGCCGATATCGGCGCCAGCGAAGCCTCGGCATAGCGTTTCAGGCTGGACAGGCTGTCCATCCTGATCGGATCTTCGTGCCAGAAGGTCTTGTAGGGGGCAAGCTCGCGGGCGATCTGCATGGCCGGCAGCAGCTGCCACATTGAATGGAATTCAACCATGATGTCCATCTTGTCGCCGACCGCATTGCGGATTTTCTCGAATGGCGCCAGCGCGGAATTCAAATCAGGCTGCGAAATATACAAGCCGCGCGTTTTCTCGGCGGCCATGTCGAAGGGCCAGATCTTCATGGCCGTGATGCCTTCCTCCAACAACGAATGCGCCAGTTCGTCGGCGCGGTGAAGGAAGCCGTTCAGATCATCATAGGCGTCGCCGGGCTTATCGAGCCCGTAATTGGCCGTCGTCTGGCCGGTGGTCTTCTTGATGTATTCGGTACCGGCACAGGTGTTGTAGGTCCTGATCTCGTGCCGGGTGAAACCGCCGAGGAGTTGTGCGATCGGCTGACCCGTCGCCTTTCCGAACAGATCCCACAGTGCGATATCGAAAGCGGAGTTGCCCCTGACTTCCGCGCCCGTCGATCGGAAACCGAGATAGCCGACGAGATCGGCGGCAAGCAGGTCGATCTGCAAGGGGTTGCGCCCGATCACGCACGGCGCGACATATTCGTGCAGATAGGTCTCGACGGTTTCGGCCATGAAGAAGGTCTCGCCCAGCCCAACGAGGCCTTCGTCCGTGTGAACCAGGACCCAGAGAAGGTTCGGCCGCTCCTTGAGCCGCAGCGTTTCCAGTTTCGTGATCTTCATCGCGCACCCCGCTCCTCAGGCGATGCCAGCCGCCAGCAGGGCCTTGACGCTCTCGTCAAAATGCCTCGCCATCAGGTCGCGAGCGGACTGAGGATCACCGGTCTCGATTGCTTCGGCGAGATCGATATGGATTTGGATCATCTCCAACTGCTCGGCATCCGAAGGGCGGCTCCGCCAGCCGATCGGCCAGGTCTGGCGCGATACGCGCTCGAACGCGCCGACGATGAGGCTGAAAACCGGATTCTTTGCAGCCTTGGCGATTTCGAGGTGAAAGGCGAGATCGTGCTCCATGACCTGTTCCGGCCGCTGGAAATTCTCGCGCATGGCGAGCGCATGCGTCCTGATCCTTTCCACTTCGTCGGCTGTTCTGCGCAAGGCCGCCAGCATGGCGGTGCGGGTCTCAATCGTGCGGCGCACGTCGTAGATTTGCTGCACCGTGATCTGCTCGGTGTGGACGCCATGCTCGATCACCAGCGACATGGCGCCATAATCCAGCTCGGCGACGGTAGCCCGTCTGCCTGCCCTCAGGTCGATAAGCCGCATGGCGGCGAGCGAGCTGAAGGCCTCGCGAACCACGGTGCGCGAGACGCTCAATTGTCTCGAAAGCGCGGCCTCGCTGGGCAGCCGGTCGCCGGGCCCGAGTTCATGCGCGCGAATATGGCGCGTGATCTCGCCGATCGTATTGCTGACCAGGCTCGCTGCGTCGGAATGTTTTGCGGATACCGCCGTGCTCACGCAATCTCCAGTTCAGGGGGCCAACCTGTATGGCAGGTTTGCCTGAGGTGTTGATAGTATGCGAGAAAGATGTATGTCAAGATCAGGCGGGCCGGCGTCGTCGCCAAGAGACCGATGGCAAGAGGCTTGCACGAACGATGCTCTTGACGCGACCGTCGCCGGGTCGGCCGGGTGCAGGAGCCCGCGCGGTCGAGCAGGCGATTGTCTGCTTGGTGCGCTCGACATTCTCGTCGTGAACAGCGGCGTGCCGCCGACCATGTCGTTCGAATTTTCTTGGCGGATGATTCACTGATATTTCGATCGACGCACCCCATATGAGCGGAAAGAGTGTCACTTGAGGACTTGCCTATGCTGATTTCGCGTTCAGGACGGTTTGCAATTTTGTTTGCGGGATTGTTCCTGGCATTTTCCATGGTCGCTGTGGATCACGCCGATGCGCGCCGTGGCGGCAGCTTCGGCAGTCGCGGCATGCGCACTTTCCAGCCGGTCCCGCCGACCAGGACGGCGCCACAGCCTTCCGCACCGGTCGAGCGCTCGATGACGCCCAATGCGGCAACGAACAATGCGGCCCGCCAGCCGCAGGCATTCCAGCGTCCAGGCTTCTTCAACGGCCTCGGTGGATCGATGATGCGGGGGCTGCTGCTCGGCGGCTTGATCGGCGTTCTTTTGGGCCATGGGTTCGGCGGCTTGGCCGGCATGTTCGGCCTTCTCCTTCAAGTGCTGCTGATCGGCGGCGTGGTCATGCTGGCCATTCGCTTTTTCCGCTCGCAATCGGCGCAAAACCCAGAGCCCGCTATGGCCGGTGCCTCGCGAGGTGCTGGGAGCTTTGGGCGAAGCGCAGCAGCCCGGCCCTAGCCGAGCAACGTCCAAGCATTCCCCATTCCAGGCATCGGGTCGGGATTTGGCGGAACGAGCCAGGCCAGCCCTTCCGATGAGATCACGCTCACTAAAACCGACCTCGACACGTTCCAGCAACGGCTGACGGAAGTTCAAGAAGCATTCGGGCGCGAGGACCATGCTGCCTTGCGCCGGTTGGTGACGCCCGAGATGGTTTCCTATCTGTCCGAGGAACTTGCCGATAATGCCAAAAAGGGCGTCCGGAATGACGTGTCGGACGTCAGCCTGTTGGAGGCCGATATTGCGGAAAGCTGGCGGGAGAATGACCGCGACTACGCGACCGCTGCTTTGCGCTACGAGTCTCGCGACGTGACCCGCGATCGCATCAGTGACAAGATTGTCGAGGGCCAGGCCGATCAGCCGACAGAGACAACCGAACTGTGGACCTTTACGCGGCAGAACGGCGGTGACTGGAAGCTTGCCGCAATACAGCAGCCGAGCTGATGTGCCCGGCCTTGATGTCTGCCAAGAGTTTGTTCAGGTTTCTCGCTACCACTCGAAGGCCAGCGCGCCCCTTCCGCGCGCTTCTTTCCCCCAACGCGCGTTGAGGTAACATTATACCACCGGCTTCAACCGGGACCGGACAATCAGCATCGCACCGCGCGACTTTTTGCGTTTCCGGTCTCGTGTAACCCAATCGACGAACCTCCTGCCGGGTTGCAGCCCGCCACCCCTCGATGCTCAGGCAGGCAGGCTCTTTGACAGCCTGCCTCTTCTGGTTTACGTGGGGCCATCAAGAATGTTCAACGCGTAACGTGTGTGTCGCCGTTCGCCGGTTCTTATCAGTGCACCGTTGGCAACGAGGTCCTGCAAATCTCTTGTTGCCGTCGCGCGCGATGCCTGCGTGATGGCGATATAATTCTCGGCGCTGAGCCCCCCTTTGAACCCGTCGATGCCCGCGCGGAACATCCGGGCGATGACCTTTTCCTGGCGCTCGTTGAAGTGATCCCGGTAGCGTTCGTGAAACTTGGCCTTGACGACGGAGAATTCGACACGAGCGAGCGTTACGCGCTGCGCTTCGAGGATCGTGTTGGCGAAGTAGAGCAGCCAATCTGTTACCGCGTTGCTCGTGTTGCTGGCCTCCAGATGGTCGTAGTAGGCCTTGCGGCGGCGCTCTATCGTATAGGCCAACGCGATGAGGCTGGGCTCACCCAGATTTTGCGCCAGCGCCTTTTCGCAGAGGGCACGGCCTATGCGACCGTTGCCATCCTCGAACGGGTGAATGCTCTCGAAATAAAGGTGCGCGATAGCGGCACGCGTCAACGCTGGGAGCGGTGTCTTGCCTTTGGGTGAGGTATCGTTGAACCAAGTAGTGAAGGCATCCATTTCGGGTTTCACCCGCGCGGAGGGCGGCGTTTCGAAATGAACTTTGGGCTTATCCAGCCGATTGGAAACGATCTGCATGGCATCGGCATGCTGGCGGTAGTTGCCGATGGTCTCGATACGACGCTCACCCGACATCACCATCGTATGCCAAGCGTAAAGAGTGCGATGCGTCAGCGTATCGGCAAAATGCAAGTAGACATCGGCCATCATTTCAGCGATGCCCCGCTCGGCAGGCGGAATGCGCCTGGTCTCGCCGCCCAGACCAAGTTGCTGGCGCAGGGATGATTGCAGGCTCTCGCGGTCGAGGTACTCCCCCTCGATCGCGGATGTCTTCAAGGCCTCTTCGCTGATAAGATCGATGCGGATCTGGTCGCGATCGTCGGAACCGACATGACGAAAGACGCCTAGGAACTCGCCCGATCGCAACAGGAACTCGCTTTCCAGCGGTTCCAACGCCTTCTTATCGTAGGTAAAATGCGGCCAGTCCGCTTGCTCCCAATTCCATACCATGAGTGATAGGGCACCTTGCTATAACTCACGATAGCAACAATTGTGAGCTATAGCAATCTTCTCTATGCCTCAGAAGTCGCGGCTTTGCCCCGGCGCGATCCAACGGCTAACCATCCAGATCAATTTAATCATGCTTGTAGGGCCGCCGCATTGCGGGCCGCGCTCAATCGTTGCTCGAACGTTTCGGTTTTTTCTCCCAGCTCAATGAGCGGCTTAAGTTCTTCATACCCCGCACGTGCAGCGACACGCGACGTGGTGCGACGGGATGACAACGGCGTGTGACCAGGCCGCATGCTTCCAGCCGCTTGAGCAACGGCGTCAGCGTGGTCGCGGATACGTGTGATGGCGGCTGTTGTTTCGGTGAGGCTGCGGAGCGTTGTCCGGATCTCCGCGAGCTCTCGCGCGTTGGCCAGCCGAACCGCTGCAACACTGTCGTCACGCGCCAATAGCGCCTCGAAATCGTCAGCAGTTTGGCCAGTAAGTTCGCCCCGATGCCTGGCCCACGCCTTGTCTCGGGCGCGGCGGATGGCGGCGGCGGCTTCATCGTCGGGCACATCGATCGAGGCACGAAGCGCATCCAGGCGAGCCGAGAGCAGGTCGTGACTCTCCTGGTATTCGGCGAGACGTTCGCAAAGGACAGCCCTGCCCTTTCCCAACCCAGCTGCCCGCACCTTCCATGCACCAACTTGCGTGACACTCGGGACGGGCACCCTGGCCAGTGCCCCGGCGTCTCCGGACCAGGGATGCAGTCGAGCGATTGCCGCCTCCCATCGAACCGTGCTCGCGTCCTCCGCCTCGCGGGCCATCCTGAGGTCTTTTAGGTGCCCGCTGGCTCGCGCTTTCGACAAGGCCGAGGCCAGCCTTGCCCTGGCAGGTTCGGGCACCCCCCTCTCTTGCCCAACCCGCTCGCGTGCCGCCTGAAGTGCATCGAGCGCCGCCGCGCATTCGTTGCGGGCAACGCGTACGCCGGTGGTGATTCCCGATCGCTCTTCGAGCATGGCGCGAACAGCGCCGACTGTGGCAGCAGGCAAAAGCAGCGCAGCCGGATCTGCCTCGGACGATCTTCCAAGGGCGGCAAGGCAATTCGCCACGGCGCTGTCGAGTATCTGCAGCTCGGTCCTGCGGCTTGGCAGGTCAAGGCCTGCGGAGACATGGCGCACTTTGCGATCCGCGAGCGCCCGAACCCGCTCGGACATTGCCAGGATCGCCTCGTCCACATCGACCGACACGATTTTCGTCGTCACTCGCTCGGCGTCGTCGATGTTCCCTGACAGCCGCGTTCTCAGGCTGGCGTCGTCATCGATCAATCCGGTGACGGTGCCTGTCCAGGTCCGCAATGGTGAAGCGATGTCAGGCAGCTCGGCAAGCTGGGCCGCCTTGCGTCGAATGTCGGCGAGGATCGGCATAGCGCGAAGGTACCTGGCAATGGTGTCAAGCTGAGCCGACAGCAATGATCGTTCAGCAATACTGCGGTCGTATTTTTCCGCCGCGTCAAGACGTTCGGCCTCAAGGCTCTCAAAAGTCGAGGCCAAGGTGTCGATCGCGTCCCTGCGCGACTTGAGTTCCGCAAGGCGCTTCTTGAGCAGCGCAAGTTCGGTTCCGTGAGCCTGCTTGCGATAGAGCCCGTCCGCTTCGGTCTCTAGCGCGCTCAACATGTCGCTCGCATGCCCAAGACCGGCGCTGGCCGTGAACAGGAGCTTGCCCAGGTCGCCACGCGACTCCAGGATTGATTTTCCGCCTGCTTCCAGCGTCTCGTCGTCCAGCGAGAACATGGTCTCGTATGCGTCCCGCGACAGACCTGCGAGATGGGCTGCTATCGCCACCTCGCTCACCGGTTGCTCCATTGCGTTCAGCAGCGAGTTGGTGCGCTGCTTCGTGCGCGTGAATGTGTGCTCAGTGCCGGCGAGTTCGAGCACCCCGCCTATACGCATCGCGCTGTACTCGTGCAGGAAATTGTAGCGGCTGCGTTCCTCGATACCGAACAGCAGGTCCAGATAACCGGAAAGTGCGGTCGACTTGCCGGCCTCGTTCAGCCCGAACACAATGTGGAAGTCGGGACCGGACTCCGGCCTTGGGCCGAATTCGATCGTCCCGTCGGTGAACTTTCCATAACGAATAAGATCAAGGCGCCGGAGCCTCATTGCGCTCCACCTGCTTTGAGGCGGGCCGTGACCAGGTCGGCACCGCTGGCAAGCACCTTGTCGATGAACAGTTCCAGCCCAGCTTCGTCCCGTCCGGCGAAGTCGCGCCCGTCCGGCGGCAGATCGGCAATCATCTTTTGGACAAGCGCCCTCGCCTCGGCGCGGAAGGCCTCAGACTTGACATTGGCATGCATGGATTGCGCGAGTTCGAAAATCGGATCGGCGACGTCATCGGCTGTTTCCGCGCTCTGTGGAGCGAGATCAAGCTCAAGTTTTTCGACCCATGTGTCGCCCGTCTGCTCCGCCGCCTGCTCGGCTTCGGCCAGCAGCAGGTCCCTGTCGCGGATCAGCGCCCATGACAACGGCGACGCCCCGGCCAGTCCGAGACGGACCACAACGTGGCGGGATCTGACGGAACCCCGGATACCTTCGAGCGCGGAACGGACACGGCCGACGACCTCAGACCATTCGACCGTCCCGGTCAGATCGACGCTCGCCCGCTCGAACTGCGCGATACTGGTCAGTTTTTCCTCGATCTCGACGGACCGGTCTTCTCGTATCGTGACCAGAGTGGCGGATTTCTCTCCGGCCTCGTTGATGTCCCTGCCCTGCGGCATTCCCGTCATCACAACGGTGCTTGCTCCAGGATGGACTTGGCGCACGTGGATGTGCCCAAGCGCCCAATAGTCAAAACCATGGCCGTGCAGGTCAGCGATGCTGCAAGGGGCATAGACATCGTGACCGGGCGATCCAGCGAGGCTGGTGTGCATGATGCCCACATTGACCGCCCCTTCCCGGGCCGCCGGATACTTGGGCAGCAGGCTTTCCGGCGCCTTTGGGTTCGCGAAGCTCAATCCATGGAATGCGACGTCAAGCCCGCCGGCCGTTTGCAGCACCGACTGGGGGCGGCCGCCGAAGATCGTGACCGTGTCAGGAAAAACGAGCTGTTTCGATATGCGCGATAAGGCAATGACGAGCGCATCGACACGTTCCGCAAGGCAGAGGTCTATTATCGAGACAAATGCCTGGCGACTGGCGTCCCCCACGAGTTCGGCAAGATCAGGGTTTCGCAGCACCAGCGAACGTAGCGGCGAGTCGAGGTGAATGTCGGCCGTGTGTACGAATCGAAATGCCATTCGGGTCTCCGCCCGGAGCATAGAGGGGTTCGGCCGCGGCTCGATGAAAAAATTCCAGGATGCGCGTTGTCGGTTGTCCAAATGGTGCGCAATCGCTTACGCTTATACTTCCGTTCAACTCCATCTGCGTCGCCGCTATCAGCGCCGTGCCGATCAGTAGTCGTCTGATCATTTGTCATCGGCATTGGTCGGTTCTTTGGAGATAGCGCGCCGCAAGGTGTCGTTGATCCGATCCTGCCAGCCTGGTCCATCTTCCTGGAAGTGGTCCAGCACCGCCCTATCGATCCTGATCGAAACAAGCTCTCTGATATTTGGAGCAGCCGACGGTTCGCGAACCGGCGCCGCCGGCTTTTTGATCGGCTTGAAGGCGGCTTCAGCGGCTGACATCGGATTTGTGGGTCGGCGTGGAGGATTTGCCATTTGGATGATCCTGACTGGTCATAATGCTTGTCGAGCGCCTCATAGCGAGGAACTGTCAGGAATTCTGTGCGCGAGGCCGGTTTCGTCATTGGCTGACGAACCTTTCGCCGAAGACGACGGCGAACTGGGTC